>JAKAUG010000071.1 GCA_021827805.1 Bacillota bacterium
ATGAGCACGCGCCGCACAGCGGGATCTGTACTGCGCGGGGGCACGGCGCCACGATGCTCCATCTGGAGCCGCGCGGTCAGCCGAACACCCCCGAGCAGGATCACATCCAGGACCCAGCTCAACAGGACGACACTGCGGGGGAACCCATGCAACAGACCGGCGAATCCCGCGATGATGAAGGGCACCGAGTTGATGGTGACGACCTCGAACACCTGAACAAGTTCACGGATGCTCGCGTAGCGCCACAGCCCTCGGTAGAGCCCTCCGAGATTGAACACAACCAGACCAAGAGCGGCCCGCGCCAAGGCCACGCGAGGGAAATACAACCAGAAATAGTGGGCGGGGATGTGCCCATTGAACCTTACGAGGAGACCCACATACACCGATAGATTGATGAGAGCCGCGTCGGCCGCAGCCAGCAGGACCCTCAGCGCCAAGGCTCTAAACTGCGACATTCCCAAGCTCCTAGCCTCTCGCTACGACCGCATCCGGCATTGCGCGCCTCGAATGCCCGTGTGGCGTTGAGCCCAGCGCCCGAACCATCCTTCGTTGGCACGCATCGCAGGGATGTTCCACGCGGTTCAGGGATGAGGCGGACGTCGGCGGACCCGTACCCGCTCCATGGACGCGGCCGCCTCAACCAACATCCTTTCACTCTCCACGGATCGTACCACGGACCCACCGGTCGTGACGTGCTCATTTCACATCATCAGGCGTGCGGTTCACCGCCCGGATCGCCTCAACCTTCCGCGCGTCGGTTCGAGCGCCCCGGAAACCGCTGGGCCCCAGCAAGCGCCCACATTGTGCCAGCTTCCGCATGGTTGCGCGGGCAGGGAAAACCGTGATACCGCCTGTGGTATCTCAGCGTTCAGGCATGCTCCATGTTTCGTGCTCCGAGACGGATCCCGCGCTTGCGACGGTTTCGGGAAGCGGGTTCTTCGCGCGGGGAGGCCCGCACACGCATGGTGCGATGCACTGGCTCGCGAGGCACGTGATGGTCCGGCGCAGGCATCCGTGGACGCCAACCCTTTGACCGCGTCGTGTTCTGAACCACCCGCTGTCAGCAGGCTCGACGCCGATCACGTCCCTGGGCGTCTGCTGGCGACCACCACAGGTCGAACAGCCTGTCTCGCTGGGAAGCGGGGCCGCGGGCAAACGGCCCCAAGTCATCTGGAGGTGCTCCACGCGCGGGACACTCGTCCGCGCGCGGCACCCCTGCCTCGCGCCGTGGGGCGCTACCGGAACCTGGTGGTCCAGGAGAAGCCGATGGAAGGATCGTCCCATGCCACGCGCCGTTCGTCGGGGTCCTGTGGGTCGTACGAACGTGTGGTGAAGTAGATGATCACCGCCGGCTCATTCCCCAGAACCCGGTAGCCGTGGGCCACGCCCTGCGGGATCACCACCAGAATCGGGTTGTCCTCTCCCATGTACAAGACATCCGTCTGCCCCCGCGTCGGAGATTCCGTGCGCAGATCGTGCAACACCACCTGCGCGTTGCCGCTGGCGAAGAACCACAGGTCGTCCTGCTTTTCATGGTAGTGGAAGGCCTTGATGACGCCGGGATACGACTTGGAGAAGGACGCCTGTCCAAACCGCCGGAGCAGGTTGTCGTCGTCTCTCAGGATCTCCATGAAGTAGCCTCGGTCGTCGGGGTGCCGCACGAGCTTTTTGACCACCACGCCCTGGATCATCACTGCTCACGCTCCATTTCCCGCAGAAACTCAAGGGCCGCGTCGCGGTGATGCCGGAGGGGGCCCACCAGCGCCGCGAAGGAGGCCGTGTTCAGGACCGAGAAGGCCGGACGGGGGGCCGGACGCCCCAGCTCCCCCGTGCTGCAGCGCTCCACCACGGTCTCCAGGCCCGCGGCCCGCACCAGCCACTGAGCGAACTCGTGCCACGAGCACGCGCCAGCGTTCGCGGCATGGTAGGTCCCGCTCGGCGCCCCCAGGGACACGAAGCGCTCAAGCCACCCGGCCAGGTCTCTGGCGTAGGTCGGACACCCCACCTGGTCGTCGACCACTCGCAGTGGCCGGCCCTGGCGGGCCAGGGTCAGGATGGTGCGCGGAAAGTTCCTGCCCCTGGCGCCGAACACCCAGGAGGTGCGCACGATCCAGGCCCGCGTCCCCACCAGGCTCTGCACGGCCAGTTCACCGCCAAGCTTGCTGCGGCCGTATGCCGAACGGGGGGCCACCGGAGCGTCGGGGGGGATGGGCGAGTCCGCCTCACCGTCAAAGACATAGTCGGTGCTGACATACAGCAACCGCGCCCCGGCCTCGGCGGCCGCTCTGGCGACGTGCGCGCTGCCCTCGGCGTTCACCCTCCAGGCCCGCTCCGGATCCCGCTCGCAGCCGTCCACGTCCGTCCAGGCCGCGGCGTGCAGGATCAGCCCCGGACGTTCCCGGCGGACCACCTCCGCCACCGAGCCGGCATCGCTCACATCCAGCTCGTCATGCCCGAGGCCGAGCGCCACCCCGGCAAAGACCCGAGAGAGTTCCTGCCCCAGCTGTCCGCCCGCGCCGGTGATCAGCACCTCAGCCACCGGCCCCACCCGCCAGGGCGCCGTACTGGCGCCGCGTGTACTCCAGGTACTCGCCGGAGAGGACCTTCCCCCACCACTCGGGGTGCTCCCGGTACCAGCGCACCGTGGCGGCAAGGCCAGAGCCGAGCGTCCAGCGCGGCGACCACCCGAGCTCCCTGCGCAGCCGGCTGCTGTCCAGCGCATAGCGGAAGTCGTGGCCGGGACGGTCCCGCACAAAGGTGATGAGATCCCGCGATGTCCCCACCAACCGCAGGATCTCCCGCACGATCTCCAGGTTGGGCCGTTCGCCGTCGCTGCCCACGTTGTACACCCGTCCGGGGGCTCCGGCCTCCAGCACCCGCCAGATGGCTCGGCAGTGGTCCTCGACGTGGATCCAGTCGCGCACGTTGCGGCCGTCCCCATACACGGGGATCGGTTCGCCGCGCATCGCGCGCAGGATGGTCAGGGGGATCAGCTTCTCCGGAAACTGATAGGGACCGTAGTTGTTGCCACAGCGCGTGATCAGCACCGCCAGGCCGAAGGTGTGCGCCGCCGCCTGCGCCAGGAGGTCCGCGCCGGCCTTGCTGGCCGAGTACGGGCTGCTGGGACACAGAGGGCTCTCCTCGGAGAACCGACCACTGGAGGACAGCGATCCGTAGACCTCGTCGGTGGACACCTGCACATAGCGCTCGACGCCCGCCCCCCGCGCGGCGGTGAGCAGCACCTGCGTCCCCAACACATTGGTGCGCACAAAGGCACCCGGATCCAGAATGCTGCGATCCACGTGGCTCTCCGCGGCGAAGTGCACCACCGCGTCCTGGCCCGCGCAGCACGCACGGACGGCGGCCGCATCGCAGATGTCGGCGTGCACAAAGCGCAGCCGCCCGGCGGGGATGCCCTCCAGGTTCGCCAGGTTGCCCGCGTAGGTCAGGGCATCGAGCACCGTGAGCTCGTGCTCGCTCTCCGACGCGAGCAGCCGCACGAAGTTGCTGCCGATGAAGCCCGCGCCACCCGTGACCAGCAGCTTCATCCCTGCGCCACCCGGCCCAGGATGGACACCGGGACCGGGAGTTCGGCCCAGGCCGCCGCCAGCTCGTTGGCGAGCTGCAGGGAGGGAAACGTGCCCGCGTCGGTCCACCAGCCCTCCAGCACCCCGTAGGTCAGGCACCGCGCCTCGAGGTAGCGGTTGTTGACATCGGTGATCTCCAGCTCGCCGCGTCCCGAGGGCCGCAGCGTGCGGATCATTTCGAACACGCCCGCGTCATACATGTAGATCCCGGTCACGCAATAGTTGCTTCTCGGCTGTCGCGGCTTCTCCTCGATGCTCAGGATCCGTCCATCCCCAACCTCCGCCACGCCGTAGCGCTCTGGGTCGGACACCTCCTTGAGGAGCAGCCGCGCGCCACCGCCCTGGGCCGCGAAGGCCCGCAACTGGGGGGCGATGTCGTCGTGGAAGATGTTGTCGCCAAGGATGACCACCACGCTCTCGCCGCCGGCGAACCCCTCACCGAGGCCCAGTGCCTGGGCGATCCCGCCGGCCTGATCCTGCACCCGATAGGTGAACTCCGCACCCCAGTCGCGGCCGCTGCCCAGGAGGTTGACCACATCTCCCATATGTTCGCGGCCGGTGACGACCAGGATGTCGCGAATCCCCGCCAGGATGAGCTTGCCGATGGGGTAGTAGACCATGGGCAACCGGCCCACGGGCAGAAGGTGTTTGTTCGTCACCTTCGTCAGAGGAAAAAGCCGTGAACCGGTACCCCCAGCGAGCACGATCCCCTTCATGTCGGCGCCGCCTCTCCACACACCAAATCACGCGACGCCGGTAGCCCCCGGCTTCAGCCGTGGGGCGTCGTGACCCGTGCGGCACCGGGGTCAAGGGCTCAGGGGCGATGCGCCGCGCATGGTGATATACGCTGCCAGAACGCCCATGCCCTGCCGCGGGCGCGCGGTGGCGGTGCCAAGACGGCGCGGGTCGGCGTGCTCAGGGCGCCGCGGCCTCGACGGCAAGGCTGGCGTGCCGCTCAGCGCTCAGGGTCATCAGCCAGAGGTCCTCCGCGCCGGCGCGGTCTCCGGCCGAGAGCCGGCCCGTGCGGCGGAAGCCGCAGCGCCGGTAGGCGCGCACGGCGCGCACGTTCCAGGTGGCGACCCGCAGATGGACGCTCTCAAGGCCCCAGGCGTCGAAGGCCTCGGCCAAAAAGAGCCTCAGGGCCGCCGTGCCGAGCCCACGCCCCCAGCACGCGCGCTCCCCGAGACAGATGCGCAGTTCGCCGCTGCGGCGCCGCCAATTGAGGTCGCGCAGCTCCACCCAGCCCAGCGGCAGACCATCCGCGGATTCGATGACGCGGACCACCTGACCCGCGGGCCGCCAGTCCCGCAGCGCCCGCGAGGCGGGCCCTGCCTGCGGCACCCAGCTGCGGGGATCACCATCCGAATCGCCAGGCGCGCCGAGATAGTGTCGGCGCACCTCGGAATCCCCGGCCCAGACGAGGAAGCGGTCCACATCCGCGGGACGGATGCAGCGCAGTCGGACCCGGGCGACGATCGCCACAGCCTCCATGCAACCCTCCGCGGGAGCCCCGGCACTCATGGCCCCTGGCTCACAGGCCACTGGTTTCGCGGGCTCGGCGCGGCGTCCTCTCGCGCGGGGCGTGGGCATTGCAGCCAGGCGGGCTCAGGATAGAAGGCCATGCCGACGCATGGCGTGCTCCAGGATCCGCGCCACCAGGAGGTCATAGCTCATGCCCGCCCTCGCGGCCTGCCGGGGCAGGTCCGAGAACCCGGGCGCCAGGCCGGGGAGAGGGTTGATCTCCAGAACATGCGGGACCCCGGCGCCATCCAGGCGCAGGTCCACGCGTCCCACGTCCAGGCAGCGCACGGCCCGGTACGTGCGCAGGGCCAGGTCCTCGAGGCGCGCGCCGAGATCGGGATCCACCTCCGCGGGGCAGGGGTAGAACCGGTCCGCGTCCCACTCCTTCTTGAATTGGTAGCTGTACACCGCTGGATAGCCCGGGGGCACCTCGGCGTAGTCGATCTCGGTGACGGGCAGGATCTGGGGCCGGTCGTTTCCCAGGATCCCCACGGTGAATTCGCGCCCGGTGAGGAACTCCTCGACCAGGGCGGGCTCCCCGTACGTACGATGGACCGCCTGCACCTGCGGCTCGAGTCCCTCGGGCTCCGAGATCAGCGAGGCTGGGGAGACCCCCATGGAGCTGCCCTCGCCCACCGGCTTGACAAAGAGAGGGAAGCGCAGGCCCTCGGCCCGGGCGCTCTCCCCCGGGGCCACGACGGTGAAGGCGGCCGTCGGGATCGCCTCCTGGCGCAGGACGCGCTTGGTCATCGCCTTGTCCAGGCACAGGGCCAGCGTGAGGACCCGGGACCCGGTGTACGGAATGCCCAGGATGTCGCAGACCGCGGGGGCCTGGGCCTCACGCCCCTCCGCGGCGATCCCCTCGGCCAGGTTGAAGGCCAGATCGGGCCGCGCGCGAGCGAGTTCCTGCATGCACCCGCCGTTGATCTCCACCGCAACCGCCTGGTGCCCCGCCGCGCGAACGGCGCCGAGCACGGCCTCCACGGTCTCCGCCGTGTCGTACTCGGCCTCCAGGGTCGCCGCGGCCCCCGTATCCCCGTGCGCACCCAGATCCCGCCGCAGATTGAACAGCACCGCAATCCTCAAGACCCTCCGCCCCCCGGCGCTCTATTGGGGGCAGGCGGCGCGATTCCTGCGACAGGGATCCAGGGCCTCCTCCACGGCCTCCTGCGCCCAGTGGACGAAGACCGGGGTCACACCACCCACGACGTCCCGGGGCAGGCGGTCCCAGTCCCCCCGGTTGTCCGCGGGAAGGACGATCCACCGCACTCCCTCCCGACGCGCCGCCAGGACCTTTTCCCGCAACCCTCCCACGGGCAGGACCTGCCCGTGCAGCGAGATCTCCCCGGTCAGGGCCACCTGACGCTGGACGGCCCGCCCGGACAGCGCGGAAACCATGGCCACGACGATGGCGATGCCGGCCGACGGGCCGTCCTTGGGCACGGCAGCCCCGGGAACGTGCAGGTGCAGTTCGATCGAGCGATAGAAGTCCGGCGTCAGTCCATACCGGCTCCAGGACGCACGCACATGGCTCAGCGCGGTGTAGGCGGACTCCCGCATGACATCCCCGAGCCTGCCGGTGAGTTGCAGGGCACCCTCCCCAGGCAGGACAGACACCTCCACCGGAAGCACCTCGCCCCCACTCTCAGTCCAGGCCAGGCCCGTGGCGACGCCGACCTCGTCCTCGGTCCGCCGGGAGAAGGGATGTCCGCGCGCCGGGCCAAGCCAGCGCACCAGGTTTGTGCGGGTGACCCGCACGCGCGTCGCCGGCTCGGCGACGACCAGGCGTCCCACCTTGCGACAGATGGTCGCCAGCTCCCGTTCCACGGCCCGCACCCCGGCCTCGCGCGTGTAGGCGTCGATGATCTGGGCCAGCGCGGCGTCGGAGACGCGCAGGGCCCGC
>JAKAUG010000384.1 GCA_021827805.1 Bacillota bacterium
CTCCGGAAGCTCGATCCGCTCCACCAGGTCCAGCATGGCCTCGCGGCGCGGGGTTCCGAGGCGCTGATCGCGCAGGACGCGCCCGAGTTCCTGCCCCACGACCCCCCCAAAGCGTTCCCCGACGCGCCCCAGGGCCTGGTCGAACCCCAGCCCGGCCTCGACCGAGACGGTCAGGAGGTCCAGCGCATCCGGCAGGTGGTCCCGCACGGCGCGAGCCCGGCTGCGGGCCCGCGACCGCAGGTGGGCTCCCGGCAGACTCCAGCCCACCACAGCCGCGATCAGCGCCAGCACCGGCGCACCCCGCCAGGTGTGGGTGAGCAGCAGGGCGTATCCGCCAAGGCCCCCCGCGGCCAGGGCCGAGGCCCCCAGCCAATCCGCCGGGCGGCCCGCGGCCAGCCCGGCGCGACGCAGGCGCAGGGCGGTGTCCTCGAGAAGCCGCCGCGGGACCAGGTGGCCCAGGGTCCCGCCCACGGCGCCCAGGGCAGGTTGCAGCACCCGTTCGCTGAACGGACGGCTGAGGGGTTCTCCCACACCCTCGGGGATCGTGGGCTCCTGGGCCAGTCCCCAGAGGATCCGCAGGCGGCGCCGCCGCAGCCCGAGACCGATGGTCTGCAGGGCCGCCCAGGCGGCGGCCCCCGCCAGCAGACTCACGAGCCATGACAAGCCCGTCACCCCCCTAGTAGCGCACCCGCACGATGCGGCTGATCACGAACAGCCCCCCGAGTTCCATCGCGACGGCGGCACCGGCCAGCAGGCGCCCCACGGGGTCGTGGACCAAGACGGCGGAGACCGTCGGCGCCACCACCGTGGTGATGGCGAACACGCCCACGGGCAGCAGCCCCACGACCCATGCCGAGAGACGGCTCTGGGCCGTGACCACGCGCAGGTGCGCCTGCACCTCGACCCGGGCGCGGATGGTGGCCGAGATGCGGTCCAGGACCTCGGCCAGGTTGCCCCCGACCTCGCGCTGCACCCGGATGGCCGTGATGAGCAGTTCGAGGTCGGGGTTGGCCGTGCGCTCCACCAGCCGCTCCAGCGCCTCGTCCACGGGGATGCCGCCGCTGATCTCGCGCAGCAGGTGCCCCAGCTCCTCGCCGAGCGGGACGGGGGTCTGCTCGGCGGCCGCACCCATGGCCTGCAGCAGGCTGTGCCCGGCGCGCAACCCGTTGCCCAGAGTCAGCAGTGCGCCGGCGAGCTGGGTGGAGATGGACTGCACCCGGCGCTGGCGTGCCCGGCGCACCGCCAGCGGGGTGGCCGCAAAGCCCGCGAGGACCAGCAGCAGGCGCACGAAGCCAGGCAGGGGCAGGACCGAGCCCAGCAGGTAGCCGCCAGGGGCTCCCGCGGCGGTGAGTCCCAGGAACTCCTCGGGGCGCAGGGGCAGACCCGCACCCTGCAGCGAACGTCGCGCCCAGCGCTGCAGCCGGCCACGAAAGAGGATGCGCACCACGCCGCGGCCCACCTGGCGCAGGGACGCGCTCGGGCGCCGCGTCCTCGGCGCCGTCGCGGGCGCGGGCGGTGCCTCTCCGCCGCTGCGCACCGCCTCCAGCGCCGCGAGCAGCCGCAGGCGGGAGCCCCAGGCGCCCACCTGCAGCCAGAGCGCCAGGCAGGCCGCCACCGCTCCCCCCATGGCCGCCAGCAGCCAGTGCACTACCCGGCCTCCCCGTTGCCCGGCCAGAACAGGTCGGGGGGGAGCCGCTGCCCCCGCGCCTCCAACAGGGCCACAAAGGTCGGCACCACACCGGTGGCGCGGAAACGCCCCCGCACGCGCTGGTGGTCCTCCAGGCCCATCTGCTCGAAGAGGAAGATGTCCTGGAGCGTGATGGTGTCTCCCTCGAGGCCCAGCACCTCCGTGATGTGCGTGATCCGGCGTGTGCCATCGCGCAGCCGTGCCTGGTGCACGATCAGGTCCACGGCGGAAGCGATCTGCTCGCGGATGGCCCGCGAGGGCAACTCTGCTCCGGCCATCAGCACCATCGTCTCCAGGCGCGAGAGCACGTCCCGCGGAGAGTTGGCGTGTGCGGTGGTCAGGGATCCGTCATGACCGGTGTTCATGGCCTGCAGCATGTCCAGCGCCTCGCCCCCGCGCACCTCACCCACCACGATGCGGTCCGGACGCATGCGCAGGGCGTTGATCACCAGTTCGCGGATGCCCACGCGTCCCTGCCCCTCGCCGTTCGCTGGCCGGCTTTCGAGGCTGACAACGTGCTGCTGCTGCAGCCGCAGTTCCGCGGCATCCTCGATGGTGATCACACGCTCCTCCTCCCCGATGCCGGAGGACAGGACGTTCAGCGTCGTGGTCTTGCCGGAGCCCGTGCCGCCCGAGACCAGGATGTTCAGCCGTCCGGCCACCGCGGCGCGGAGCAGCATGGCCATCTCGGGCAGAAGGGTCCCGTGGGCGATCAGGTCGGCCATCGACAGGACTCGGGTGGAGAACTTGCGGATGGTCAGGGCGGGGCCACGGACGGCCAGGGGGGCGATGATCGCGTTCACGCGACTGCCGTCGGCCAAGCGCGCGTCCACCATGGGCGAGCTTTCATCCACCCGCCGGCCGAGCGGGGAGACGATCTTCTGAATCGTCTGCAGGAGGTGCGCGCCGTCCCGAAAGGCGACAGGGGTGCGTTCCAGCCGCCCCCGGCGCTCGGCGAACACATCGAACGGACCGTTGGCCATGATCTCCGAGACCTCGTCGTCCTCCAGCAGCGGCTGCAGTGGACCCAGCCCTTCGATCTCGGCCACCGTCTGGCGCACCACGTCCTCCCGTTCGAGCCGCGAGAGCACAAGCCCGGTCTCGGGCAGCAGGGCCTCCAGCTGTTGCCGCACCCGCTCGGCCAGCGGCAGGGGGCCTGAGGTCTCCGGATCAGATGTCAGGCGGCGGATCAGGGCAAGGATCAGATCCCAGCGCACGGGTCTGGGGGAGGACAGGGGAGGCGCTCCCGGTTCGCCCGTCTCGGGCGCCCGCGGCGCCGCGGTTCCGCGCACGGCCTCCGGGGGCGCCTGCTCTCCCAGCCGTTTCAACAGTGACACCTGCCCACCCTCCTCAACCGTTCGCGGTCGCTGCCCCCGTCCCATGGCGCCAGTGACCATGGTGAGCGCGGGTTTCCGGCACCACCTGCCGGCTGAGCGTGACCAGGGCCGTGCCCAGGCGCGAGCCGGGGGCCAGCTCCACCACCGGCACACCCTCGTTGGCCGCCCGCACGGCCACGGCCTCGTCGTTGGGCAACGAGGCCCAGACCTGCATGCCCAGCGTGGCCTCCACGTCGGCGCGGCGCACCCCGAAGCCGCGTCCGGCGCGGTTCAGTACCAGATGGAGCTTGGCGTGCCCCAGCCGCAGCCGTTCCAGGACCGCCAGGGCGCTGCGGCCGTTTCTGAGAGAGGGTACGTCCGGTGTGGTCAGGAGCAGGAGGTCGTCGGCGCCCTCCAGCACGGGAAAGATCGTCTCCGGGAAGCCGGCCGGGGTGTCCACGACCACCGCCTCGAAGCCGTCGCGGGCCGTGGCCAGCAGAGCCTGAACATGCTCGGGGCGAACGAACTCAGCCACCTCGGGCTTGGGCGGGGCGGGCAGCAGCCAGACCCCGCTGCCGTGGCGGACCATGAACGTCTGCAGAAGGTCGGGATCCAGGCGCCTGGTCTCCACCAACAGGTCTCGGTAGGGGCGGGGAGCGGCTCCGCGCAGGTGGATGGCGGCGGTGCCCCAGTCCAGATGCAGGTCGAGGAGCGCGGTGCGCAGCCCGCGGCGCGCCAGGGCGGCGGCCAGGTTGACGGCCAGCGTGGTCTTGCCGACCCCACCCTTGGTGCCGAAAACGGCGTGCACCCGGTCCGGGGGCGACCCGGACCCCGCCGCCTCGTCTCCGGACCCGCTCACGCAATCCGCTGCCTGGTAGATCGCCTCGGTCAGCTCGGGAAGTTCGCCGCGGCCAGGTAGGACGACCCGCACCCCCGCGAGGGCCGCGCGGGGGTAGAAGGCCGCGGGCTCGTCGTCGCCGCGCAGGGCCAGGACGTATGCCGAGGCTGTGTCCCTGCGGGCATGTGGTGCCAGGGCGTCCAGGGTGCGCTCCACGTCCGGGCCGGCGTCCACGACGACGACGGCGGGGCGGGCCGGGGAGCGCAGCCCTCCCATGTCCAGGGTGGCCGTCACCACGATGTCGGCGACCGGAGCGAGTTGCCGCGATCGCTCGGCCGACCAGGCGGGGTCGTCGGAGACCAGACGGACCGCCACGCGCTCCATGGATGTTGCACCTCCTACGCCCCGCTGAGCTCGGAGCCCACCTCGGGGGCCAGGGACACCGAGGCGCTGTCCGCGGCGGAGCGCAGCGTCAGCACGAGCTGCCCACGGCCTGAGACCAGCGCCAACCGCTGCGCGGTCGCGGGGGTCACGGCCAGCGTGACGGTGGTATACGACGTGGGGACGGAGCCGCCCTGACCCTGGATCCGCTGACCCACGGCGAGCACGTCCAGGTCCTGGGACACGGTGTCCACCGTGGTCTGGGTACCGGCGGTGAACACCCCCAGGACGTCCACGTGGTCGCCTGGCTGCACCAGGTCCGCCACGCCCGAGGTGGGGCTGACCGCCACGGTCATGGCGCGCATGCCCTGGGGGACGACCAGGCTCAGGCTCGCCGGGTGGGCCCGGTTGGCGAGATCGGCGGCGACGATGGGCTGTCCGGAGAAGATGGGCGCCACCGTCACCTGCCCGACGGCCTCGGCTGGGGTGGTGACGGCGCCCGGGGGTACGCTGCCCGCGGTGAACCGGCCCACGCTGAGCATGCCGACCGTCAGCAGCGTGTGCGCCGGCAGGTCTCTGGTGGCCACGACCACCGTTGCCCCGCCCGGACGCTGGGCCCGGCGTGCCATCCCGGCCAGGTAGGCGTGCAGAGCCAGCGCCGTGACCACCCCGAGGACGAGGGCGGCCAGGCCGAGACGGCGGGTCAGGCGTTGGACCGCGTCCAAGGGCTCCTTCCCCCTACCCCGGAATCAGCCCGGCTCGGACCAGGAGCCCGAAGTCTCCCGAGCCCCCCACCAGCGGCGTGCCGCTCCACCCGGGCAGCAGGGCGGCGACGAACTGACCGAAGATGGAACCGTTGCCCGCACCGGGGCACTGGAGCAGGGCCACCGCGAACCCCTGCACCACCAGGGTTTCGCGCCCCTCGCCGGGGGGGGTGACCACCGGGATCACCACGTAGGGCCGTGACCCGTCGGCGGTGCACAGGGTGTCCAGGCCGTCGTCCGTGGGCCCCTGCAGCACCCCTGGTTCGGTGGTGATGGTCTGTCCGATGCTCACGGCCGCCTGCCCGCCGTGTCCCAGATCCCAGGCGTAGGTGGAGGCCCCAGGCCCGTCGATCTCCATGGCCCCGCGGTTGCTGCCATCCCCCTCGCCGTCGGTGCCGCTCTTGATCTCATAGGGCGCGCAACCGTCGGCGCTCTCGGCGCAGCCGCCAGGGGCGAAGTCGGCGGCGATCACCGAGGCATCCACATACAGCGGCGCCAGGCCGAGCTGGTCGGTGCCCGGCGGCAGGCAGTGGAAGGACCCTCCCACCAGCACCTGCGGGCAGGCGGTCAGCTGTCCGTCGCTGACCACCTGCGCCACGCTGGGGCTGTCCGTGACGGTGCTCGGCACATCGTAGGAGGCACTGCAGCTCCATCCCCAGCAGGTGGGGTACCCTCCGGCCCGCGCCCGGGAGGCCACCGCCACCGGGATGTCCAGAACGCCGAGCAGGCGTGCCAACAGTGTGGGCAGGGTCTGGCTGTCCTGGACGGTGATTGTGGCGCCGTCGGATCCGACCTCGACCTTCGGCGCGGCCACGCCGTTGATCTGGGCCAGTTGCAGGGCCAGGGTCTGGGCCCGCCCCGGGTCCGTGGGCAACGCGGAGGCGCCCGCCAGCGCGGCCGCGTCGGTGGCCGCCTGCATCCGGAACTGGGTGAGGATGCCGCGTCCCAGATCCACCGCCAACGCGAGCGCTCCCAGCAGGGCCACCAGGGTCAGGGCCACGAGCACCGTGGCCTGTCCGTCATCCGCCTGGGCCCTCCACATGGCCTCAGGTCACCTCCTCCTGCATGGTGACCGCGGAACTCAGGGCGAACGCCGAGCCCAGCACCGGTTGCAAGAGCGGCACCACGACCGGCACCGTGTACGTGATCAGGGCCGTGACGGGTGTTCCCGCCACCCAGCCGCCCCCGGACGCAGGTGTGCCGGTGATGTTCACGACGAGTTCGCCGGTGTTCAGGCCGGCCGCCGCGGCGGCACCGTCCGCTGCCGCGACCGCCGACGTGGTGCCGCCGCCGAGCGCGGCGACCCGGGCCGCGTCGTGCGCGGCCTCCACCACATCGAGGTAGGCCACGAACAGCCGTCCGAACTCCACCGTTCCGAACAGCACCGTGAGCAGCAGTGGCAGAAGGAGGGCGAACTCCACCAGGGCCTGTCCGCCCTCCCCCGCGGCACCGCCCCTAGCAGGAGGCCGCGTTGCCGAGGCAGTTCGTGACATGGGTGAACACGTCCCCGATCTGCTTGCCGAGCGTCACCACGATGGCCACCACCGCCACCGCGATCAGGGCGAGGATGAGGGCATACTCGGTCAGGCCCTGTCCACGGTCGTCCCGCAGTCTGGCCACCAGTCCGCTCAGAGCACCGAGGGCGCGGAGCATCCACAGCGTCATCAGGGTTCCCTCCATATTTGCAGACCGCGGTGAAGTCCGATGCATGGTCCGTGTCCGCAACGCCGTCCGCGCTCACCCCCCAGCGCAAACGAAAAAACCCGTGGCCGAAAGGCCACGAGTGCAGGGGCAACCTGAACTCCTCGCACCTTCGGCAACCCAGCCGTCGTCGGGGGGGATCCCCCCTCGGACCTGTGGCTTTGCGTCCCCGCCTCACGACGGGTTTGCCTTTGTCGGATGTGTCGTGGAGTGTTCGCGCCCGTCGCAGGGATTCCTTGTGGCGCGACGCGAATTGTGCCAGGA
>JAKAUG010000382.1 GCA_021827805.1 Bacillota bacterium
ACCTGTAGAACCATAGCGTCTTGGTCTCGGACACGTTTCGCTACGACCACTGCGGATGGAACGGCAACCATTGGATCCACACGCCGGATCTCGACCGCTTCGCCGCCGAGGCGGTGGCCTTCGACCACCACTACCTATCCAGTTTCCCGACCATCCCCGCCCGGACGGATTGGTTCAGCGGACGCTTCTCCTTCCCAAGCCACGGGTGGCGCCCGTTGGACCCTCAGGTGCCGGTGCTGGCGGGCCTGCTGGGACGCACGGGCTACCTGCGCCAGCTCATCATTGACAATCCCCACATGATGAAGGGGACCAACCACTTCGATCGCGGCTTCGATGGCGCCTGCTGGCTCCGGGGGCAGGAGGGCGACACCTACCTGACCCGCCATAACCACCTGCGGCCGGTCATGCCAAGCGGCAAGACGCGGCAGAAGCCCAGGCCCCAGGGGTACAGCCTGGTGGACATCCACCGCGCCACGAACTTCGATTGGGCCTGGGAGGAGGACCGCTTCGCGGCCCGCACCCTGCGCACAGCATCCCGCTGGCTGGAGGAGAACTACAAAGCCGAACAGTTCTTTCTGTGGGTCGACTGCTTCGATGTGCACGAGCCGTGGGATCCGCCGGAGTACTGGGTGGAGCGCTATGACCCGAGCTACGCCGGCGCACCCATGCTCCATCCCAACTATGGCCCGGCCGACGTCTACACCGAGGCAGAACTGGCCAACCTGCGGGCACATTACGCCGGGGAAGTCAGCATGATCTCGCGCTGGTTCGGCCGACTGCTGCACAAGCTGGAAGACATCGGCCTGGACGAGCGGACGGCGGTCGTCTTCACCTCCGATCACGGCATGTTCCTGGGCGAACACAACCGCACCGGCAAGAGCAACATCTGGCCCGGTGACGAGCGCCGCTGGCCCCTCTACGAAGAGGTGGCGCACACCCCCCTCTTCATCCGCGTCCCGGGGCTCCGGCCCCGCCGTGTCTCCGCCCTGGTGCAACCGCCAGATCTGATGCCCACGCTCCTCGAGCTGGCGGGGACCGGCACGCCAACGGCCGTGCACGGCAGGTCCCTGCTGCCCGTCCTGCGCGGCGAGGTCGCGACCCACCGCGCCGTGGCGATCAGCGGTGCCCACCGGGGCGCGGGCCCCGAGGTGGCCGTGCGTGACGGCCGGTTCTCCTACTACCCGGATGGCGAGACAGGGACCCCCGAGCTGTATGACACGGCCAACGATCCCGGGGAAACCCGCAACCTGGCTCCGCTTGAGCAGGGGGAAGTACGGCGTCTGGAGGACGCATGGCGTTCCTGGACAGCCGAGCATGGGGCCCAGGCAGCAGCGGGCCCAGGGGGAGTGGACTGGTGACGGAACGCCTGCGCATTGGACTGGTGGGGCTGGGCGATATCGCCGGGCAGCACGTTCAGGTGTTCTCCAAGGAGCCCGATGCGGAGGTCACGGGCGTCACGGACGTGGATCCGGCTCGGCTGGAGGCGCGCAGCCGCTCCTGGGGGGTGCCCGCCTACGCGGACCTCGAAGCCCTGCTGCCCCACGTGGATGCCGTGGTGGTCTGCACGCCGCCGACGCACCACCGCGCACCGACGGTCCGGGCCGCGGAAGCCGGCGTCCACGTCTTCTGCGAGAAGCCCGTCGCCCTTTCCCTTGAGGACGCCGACGCGATGATCGTCGCCTGCCGCGGGGCGGGCGTCATCCTGCAGATCGGCATGAACTTTCACTTCCATCCCGCGTACCGCGCCATGTGGCAGCTGTTGCAGAGCGGCGACCTCGGGGAGCTCGGGTCCTGCTGGATGCGCAGCTTCAACCTGTATCCAAGCAGCGGGTGGGACCAACGGCGCCGCCAGGGCCATTGGCGCATGCGGCCGGAGGACTCGGGGGGGCGCCTGTTCGAGCAGATCCACCTCATCAACTGGCTGCACTGGATCGGGGGCCCGGTGCACAGCGTCTTCGGGCGGGCGCTGACGGTGGCCCCGGACGTGCCCGTGGACGACCTGGACCTGGCCGTGCTGAACTTCGAACGCGGCTTCGGGGTCGCCGAGCTGGCACTGACGCCGACCACCGTGAACGAGGCCTCGACGGGGATCATCGGGACCCGCGGCGGGATCAGCCTCCACGGCGCACGGCTGCTGCTGCGGCGCCAGGACGCGCCCCAGGAGATCGAGATCGCGCCCGCCCCGACGCCTTCTCGCCAACGGCACTTCCTGGACGCGATCCGGGCGGGCAGACAGCCGGAGAACGACGGGCCGGATGGCCGCATGAGCCTGGCGGCGTGTCTGGCCTTCATGCGCTCCGCGCGGGAGGGCCGCGTCGTGACCCTTGCGGAAATGGAGGCCTGACGCGCGGCCCCTCAGGGATCGGATGCCCTGCCGGCGCGAGCTTGGTCCCGAAGGGCCTGGGTGCTGGCGCAGGGGCGCGGGCCCAGGCCAGGGTTGGGGGACGCGCCAGAAACCAGGCTGTGCCGGGCGTTTCCAGGGGCCGATAACCTGAGAAGAGTCGGTTTCAGCTAGACGAAGGGCCGTGCGCCAACGGCGCCGTCGGGAACCGACCGCCTCCGGGCACCCAGCCGGGGTCCGAGCAGCCGCGCCAGCAAGTACACGAAAAAGCTGAGCGTGGAGATGAAGAAGCTCGGCGGCCAGGGCTTGTAGAGCGCCAGGACGATCCCCCCCAGGGTGCAGCCCAGGGCGATGAGGACGCTCAGGGCCGTGGCCCGACCCGGATGTGGGGTGATCAGCTCCGCCGCCGCGGCTGGGCTGATCAGCAGCGTGAGGAGCAGGAGCACCCCAACCACCTGCACCGCCTCGGCGACGGCAAAGGCCAGGATCACCAGGAACACGGCGGACAGGAGCCGCACCGGCACGCCCCTGGCCGCTGCGACATCGGGATCGACGCTCGAAAAGCGCAGGGGACGGTAGACCGCCGCCAGGGCCAGCAGCGTCACGAGCCCCACGACCGCAGAGAACTCCACGTTCTGGCGACTGATCCCCAGGATCGTGCCGAACAACAGGTTGAAGGCCTCGTTGGCGTAGCGTGTATACAGGGACAGAAACAGGACGCCGAGCCCCAGGGCGAAGGCCAGGGTTGCGCCGATCGCCACATCCCGCTCCCGAACACGCACGCCCAACAATCCGATCGCCACCGCCGCCAGTACGGTGAAGGCCAGCATGCCCGTGGTGGGTGCGACCCCGATGAGCAGTGCGCCCGCCGCACCGGTGAAGCCCACCTCGGCCACCCCATGGACAGCGAACGACATGTTGCGCATGACGACAAAGGGGCCGACCAGCCCGGCCACGACCGCCACAATCGCCCCTGCCAGCAGTGCGTTGTGCACAAAGGCGTAGTGCCAAAGCGAGGTCATCCAGCCTCACCGCCAGCCGCTGCGGCGTGATGCCCACCCATGTCGGCTCCGAGGACGACGATCTGCCCCCGGACGTGGAGCACCTCCACCGGAGCCTGATAGAGCTGGCTGAGCGCCTCGCTCGTCAGCACCTCCTGGGGTGGCCCCACCAGGCACCGCCCCCGCGCGATGCACAGGACCCGGTCGACGTGCCCGAGCAGGGGGTTGATGTCGTGGGTCACGAACACGACCGGCATGTCTCGGCGGCGATTCAGGTCGGCCACCAGGCGCACGATCGTGGCCTGGTGCTGAACATCCAGGCTCGAGAGCGGCTCATCGCACAGCAGGAGCCGCGGCTCGCCTCCGATCGCCTGCGCGATGCGCAGCCGCTGCTGCTCCCCTCCGGACAGCCGCCCGACCGGGGCCTCGGCATACGCCTGGGCGCCGACGGCCTCCAGCGCGGCGTCCACCCTGCGGGCGCGTTCCGCCCCCCACAGGGCCAGACCCCAGCGGTGCCCGTCCACCCCCAGGCCGACCAGGTCTCGCCCGCGCAGCGGCAGGTCGGGCTCAAAGGCGCGTTGCTGCGGCACATAACCAATCGCCGCATCCCCGCGGCGCGGGGGGCGCCCCAGCACCTCCACCGTGCCCGACGTCAGACGGCTCAGCCCAAGCAGGACCCGCAGCAGCGAGGTCTTGCCCGCGCCATTCGGCCCGATGACGGCCAGGAACTCGCCGGCCCGGATCTGCAACTCAAGCTCCTCCCACACCCGGCGCCGACCGAGCTGCAGTCCGGCCCGCACCAGTTGCGCCACCGGCCGGGCGACGACACCGTCAGTGCCCACCGGCTGCCGCCCCCCCGGCGAGCGCATCCCGCAGGGCCCCGAGTTCGTTCAGCATCCACTGCCGGTATGTTTGGCCCGGGGGCTCGGTCTCCGTGACCCCGACGGTGGGGATGCCATCCGACCTGGCGAGTTGCACAAGCCCCGTCGTCAGCGGTGTCACCGTCTGCAGGTTGTAGATGAGCACGCGCACCTGATGGCGCTGCAGGAGTTCCTGCTCGGTCGCCATGTCCGGCGCGGAGGGGTCGTTGCCGTCCTCGATCGCCCGCTGGAAGCTCTGCGGCGTCAGGACATCGAGTCCCAGCGCGCGGCCCATGTATCCGAAGACGGGCTCGGTGTATGCCACAGGCACCCGTGGGTAGGCCCGCCGGATGCTCGCCACCTCAGCTGTGACAGCCTGCAGCGAGGCGAGAAAACGCCGCTCAGCGGCCTGGTACTGCTGCGCATGTGCGGGGTCCAGCGAGGCGAGGTCAGCGGTGGCCGCCTGAGCCACCTTGGCCATCGTCCCGGTGTCATACCAGAGGTGCGGGTTGGCGCCCGCGGCGGCGCCAACCAGGGTCTGCACGTCCAGCACCCTGCGCCGAGGATCGGGCGAGGCAGACAGCAGGCGGGCCATGAAGGCGTCATAGCCAAGCCCGTTTTCGATCACCAGCCTCGCGTTGGCGACCGCCACGGCGTCCTGGGCACTGCTCTCGTATTCATGGGGATCGGCGTTGGGATCACGCAGGATGCTCGTCACCGCGCAGCGGGCGCCACAGATCTGGGTGAGCAGGTCGCCATACACGTTCTCGGCCGCGACCACGGGGATCGCGGTCCCGGTGGTGGCGACGGAGCCGGGCGACGGGGAGGAGCCGGATGGGTCGGTGGTTGGCGAGGGCCTGCCGGCGCAGGCCGTGAGCAGCAGGCTGATGCCGACGACCAAGCCGAGGGCCCGCAGCGCGCTGCGGGACGCGGAACGGGGCATGCAGGCGCACCGCCCTTGTTGAGAACCGTTATCGTTCCGTGGTATCGTAGGCTGCATGCCGGGGTGCGTCAAGGCTTGTGAGAATGATTCTCGCCGGGTGGGGGCCGTGGCCACGACTGAGGAGGAAGTCCAGGAGGTCTGTGCGCGGCTGCGATCTGCGGGCATGCGCGTGACGGATCAGCGGCGACGGCTGGTGGAACTCTTCGCGTCGCTGGGCCGCTGGTGCACGCCCCAGGAGCTGCACGCCGAGGCAGAGCGGACGGGCCAGCAGGCCGGCCTGGCAACCGTCTACCGTCTCATCGAGGCCCTGACCGCACTCGGGCTATGCCGGTCCTTCGTCCATGGCGACCGAGCGCTGCGCTATGTGTTCTGCCCCCCGTACCACCACCACCACCTCATCTGTCTGGATTGCGGACGGGTGGCGGATGTCACGGACTGCCATCTGGACGCGCCCGGCGGCGATTTCGAGATCAAAGACCACGCCGTGGACTTCTTCGGCCAGTGCGGCGGGTGCAGCGTCGCCGCCCAAAGGCCCTCCACCTGACAGAGGCATCCGCCGGCATGGCGCGGTGCGGCCCGGGTCCCTGGACGCGGCCCGCGCGTCAGCGCGCGCAGCCGGTCCGTGCCGTGACCCGGCGGGCCGCTCAAGGCCCAATCTCCCGGATCGTGTCGGCAAGCGGGAGGTCCGACGCGCGGACATTCAGAGATTGCTGCTTGCCGCGGCCGTGATGGGTGCCGTCCTGCCGGTGGTCGGATGCGCCCGGGCACAGGCCCCGAAGGTACCGCGTGGGGCGCGATCCGCATCGGCGGGCGGCGCATCGTCGGCCGGATCCACGGCGTCTCCCAAGAGCGCTACGGGCGTAGCCCCACCGGTCGGCACCACGCGCTTGACGGTGAGAAGCGTGGGCCATGGCCCGCCAATGCAGGCCGCTGTGCCGTGGCACGCCGCGGTCCGAGCTGCGGGGCGGCTCCGGACAGCCCAGAACGCTGGTGTCCATCACCCACCGGTGCCGATCAGGACACCCGCCACAAAGACCAGGCCACCACCGACGATGACCTGCACGACGGAGAGCAGCATCTTGGTGCCGAAGTAGCGGTTGCGGATCAGGGCGATCGCGATGAGCTCCACGCCGACCACCAGATAGGCCAGCAAGAGCGCGGCATGCAGGTTTCTGATGAGGAAGGGCAGCGAGTGGCCGATGCCGCCGAGGAACGTCATCAGACCGATGATGAGCCCGCGCACCAGGGGTGAGCCCCGCCCCGTGAGCGCGCCATCGTCCGACAGGCCTTCGGCGAAGGCCATGCTGATGGCCGCCCCAACCGCCGCGGCCATGCCGATCACCATCGTGGTGTGCGAGGAGTGCGTCGCGTAGGCCGTCGCGAAGAGCGGAGCCAGCGTGGACACCGAACCGTCCATGAGGCCCGCCAGGCCCGGCTGCACCACCTGCAGGATGAACGAGTGCCTGTGGCCGCGTGGAGTCAGGGCGGCGTGCCGCGGTCCGGTGTCCTGCATTCGCCTCACCGCTCCAAGAAGTCTACGCATGCACATAGACTCTTCTCGTATTCTTCGCCCTCCGCCCGTGGGGGTCGTTCCTGACGGCATCCAAAACCGTCAGGCCCCCATCGTCGGGACCGGGCTTGTCGCCCGGCTTCTCTGGAGCCCAGCCGGCGGCGGTGTGCCGTTTCCCACCCCGTTGTCGGGCTGGTTCCCGGTCTCCTTCCGGCGTCGGAACCGACCGTCCAGAACGTGCTAC
Source organism: Bacillota bacterium (assembly GCA_021827805.1). Taxonomy (GTDB): domain Bacteria; phylum Bacillota; class Sulfobacillia; order RBS10-35; family JAJYVN01; genus JAJZWQ01. The sequence continues at coordinate 6,900 of JAKAUG010000382.1, forward strand.
ACT
>JAKAUG010000179.1 GCA_021827805.1 Bacillota bacterium
CGGTCTTCAAAACCGATGGGGGGCGCGTGCGTCCCCGGTGGGTTCGATTCCCACATGCTCCCGCCAACCTTGTGCCTCAAGGGTTTGCGCCGGACAAGCATCCCGACGCAGACGAGGTGGATGCGAGCGATGTTCCAGACGAGTGAGAGGGCCGGAGAGCAATCACCAGCCCTCTGGGCTATCCCGACCACCGGGCGGAGGATGGTTCACGACCGGTGATCTTCCCAGGACACGTGCCGTCGTTACGCCAAACCCCACGGCGATTGTCTGCTCTTGCGGGGGAACACCGCTGTCGGCATCGACCTGGGGCTCTTTGGACAGCGAGGTGCAGACGCACGTCCAGCGCGGGCAGCCCGCGCCATTCCAAGACGGGACGGTCGATTTTCTGCCACGCACTCGCCCGGACCCGAGTGCCGTTAGCGCCAAGTAGGACCCTGCGCAAACCCACTGCCACCGGAATCCCTGCGTCTTGGTGGATCGGGCGATTCCCGAAGGTGCCCTGTCGAGAGCGGGGCTGGTGTCAGACCGTCACTCATCGCTTGCCGTGGTTTCCCTGCCGGGCGGCCGCAACTCCTTGGCCACGGAATAGCGAGACGGACGGTAGACCGCATTGCGGATGCCGCGCACGTGCGGCTGTACCCAGGTCAGCCGCCCGCTGCGCAGCCGGCGAAAATGACCGCGGACATCGAAGGCGTAGGTGACATGCCTACCGGTGGGGCTGCCAGCGTCTGCGGATGCCCTGCGCTGATGCTCGCGAATCTCCACCGTGTAGTACGAGGTCGGTGGTGGCGCGGCATCCTTGCCCTTCCGAATCCGCTTCATCCTGCTGCGCTTCATCGGGGACGGGAGGTGCGGGACCAGGTCGACGTTGGGTGAGAGGACCAGCAGCAGCAGGTTGACCGCCAGCCGGACAACATGCCGTCCGGTCTTGCCAAAGATGCACTCATCCATGCGTTTGCCGAGGCTGCGGCAATGCGTCCAGCCGGTCGTGTCCCGGGAGTTCTTCAAGGGGCACGGAGCGGGGCACCCGTCATGCACGGGGAAATCGAACTCCGGTAGGTCTGTGACGTCTATACCCAACATGTCGTAGGTGTGATCCGCAAAGTAGACCAGAACTGTCCAGGTGCCATCCATATTTTCCCGAATGGAGATGCCGCGCGCCATTTTCGTGTGCGACGGCATTGGCGTTCCCACGCGCCAATCGGTCAACGCGCCGCCGATGACCCCGCCCAGGCGCAGTTCCAGCGGGGTGTCCCACTCGAAAAACATGACCGGGAAGGGCAGCTTGAGATCGCGTTGCGGATCGATGATGGACAGGCTATCCAACCGATAAAGGAAGTCGGCACGCTCGTGCGAGACGCGGAAGACCTTCGCGGACTCGAGGGTGTCGTGAATGAGCCCCAGTTGGGAACGCATGCCGGTCAGCCAGTCGATGGGGTCCTGCGTGCTGGGGTCGAGCCCCCTGTCGAGCATGTTTTGAATGACGTCCATCTGTACCGCCTCGTGGAGGAGACGGTGATTCAGCCCCTGGTACGGCAGGTCGAAGGACAGAAACCTGCGCCCGATCGCCCAGCGCAGCTGATCGTAAAACATGCGCACCCCTCGGGGTCAGGGTAGCATGGGGCGCTCCGGGACGCGAGGCGAGCCGTGCCGGTCGGGGACCGATCCGGCGTCCGCTATGCCCGGTTCGATGTATCGAGCGCTCCCACCGCCCGAGCGGACACCTCGTCCTGGTCCCTGGAACCACAACAAGCGGCGCCGACGGGATACTGCCGGCGCTCGCATTCGCATGCCGACCAGGATCGCCCGGTACCCGCTGCTCAGTCAGGCACCACGGCTACTTCGGGTAGGAGGCGAGCTTCGTCCACATCGGTCCGTGGTCGTCAGCGTGAGCTTCGGCGGGCAGGTACCATGCCGGATCGCCCGGTGCCAACCGAGCGCGATTCGTTCGGACCGGACGGGGCGCCGATCCAGGGGCTTGGCGTCCTCCCCGGCAGCCACTGCCCGCATGACAGCAACGAGCATGGGCGCAGGGGTCGGGCGACGCTGTCCGAGGATCTGTGCGACTAGCTGCCTGTGTTGTCGACCACCGTCGCATGGACAGGTGCCCATGTCGCGCCTGCGTCCGTAGTGGACCAGCTCTTAAGAATGGAATGCTGCCCTCCGGGCGTCGGACCGGCAGCACATTGCGGGTGGGACCCCGCTGGGATCCGTCAGCTTTCGCCGGCGCTACGCGTGTCCACGCGCGCACCCTTCCCCTGCTGGGGGCGGCATGGTGCTTCGCAGGTGCGTTGTCAACTCCTCAGTCCTCAGGCTGATGACACTTGCCGGGCAAGAAGGTCCCACCAGACTTCCCACGTCGAACCGCTCGCTCGGCTGTATCGCCACAGATGCGGGGTCATCCACGCTCGCTGGCGCTGGCGTATGATCGGCCGCGTGCGGGTTCCACCAGGCGGCGGCCGCTGCCCCCTTGGGCACAGGCACATCGGTCCGCCGTCCGTCGTTCGAAGAGCCGCGAGGGCGGGATTCCTACCACCACCCGCCGCCCATGCCCCCACCGCCACCGAACATGCCGCCCAGCAGATCCCCGATCAGATTACCGATGACGTCCGCCGCAAGCAGGCCGCCGAAGCCGATGCCGCCGCCGCCCCCGAAACCGCCCATGCCGCCGCCCGTGTTCACCGCCGATCTCCAGGCCTGGGCCGGAGTCTGGTCCTCGTCCGCGTCCTCATCGTCCTCGGTGTCCGGGGCGCTCTTGGTGCTGCCGGGCAGTTCCAGTTCCTGCGCGGCGTACAGGTAGTTCCGCAACGCGCCGTCGTAGTAGAAGGCCTCAGCCTGCTCGTGCACCTCGGCGGCCACGTGCTGTCCCGACCGCAGGGCGCCGAGAACCTGGTCGGCCGCCTCCAGGGCGGTGTGGGCGGCGGTCAGCCGCAGGACCGCGCCCCGCAATCCGGGTGGATCCCCCTGGTGCCGCAGCTTGAGGAGCTCGATGCGGGTGCCGATGACCTCCTCCATCTTCTGCGCCGCACGCTGCATGGCCAACAGGTGCTCCGGCGGACAGCGGCCCGCCGCTTCAAGCCGCGGCCCGGGCAGCACCGGCAGCTTGGTGGTGGCGCTGCCGGGATACGCCAACTCCTGGCGCACGGCGGTCACCAGTTCCGGGACCTTGAGGTAAAACGTCTGCGCCTGGACGAAGGTCACATGCGGCAGGTGGCGCGGGTGCTGGGGATCCGCGAAGGCGTCCAGCACAAAGGCGTCGGCGAAGGTTGTCAGGCCCTCCACGCCAGCGAAGTAGCACCGGGCTCGCCCAATATCCCTGTTGCCGCTGGCCTCGGCGGCCTTCACCTCCTCCTCGAGGTCGAACACGGCGGCCCCGATGCGGCGCAACCCGGCGAGTTGCTGCACCACGGGGTCCGCGGGATGCGTGCCGAAGGCATGGGCCAACTCGGCATGGAGCGTGTCACGCAGGCGCATGGGGAACCCCCCTTGGGTTGCCGGGCCTACCCCGCACTGTAGCACGATGGCGCCGTGCAAACGCGGGCACCCAGATCTGGACCACGGGCCTCCGAACCACGGCTCCGGGGCGCCCTTTCCCCACCTCGCTGCCGGCGGGCAGCATCGGAGCGCGGCAAGCAGGCCCTCCCGAGAGGTGCCTTCCCCCCCCGGCCGGGGCCCGCGGTCACACACCCGAACGGCGCGCCTCCCGAGGTCGAGACGCGCCTCAGCCCAGGATGTCCCGCACCCTGGCCATCGCCGCGGGCACGTGCTCCAGCGGCAGGTGTTCCAGGATCAGCGGGAGTTCGGGGCGGCGCGAGCGCCAAAACTCCAGATAGGGCCGTTGCGGCAGCACACCGGTGCCGAACTCGGGAGTGTCCAGCTCGGCCCCCTGCGAGCTGACATCCTTGGCATGGGCGAGAACAAAGTGGGGCTCAAAGCGCTGCAAGAAGTCCGTCAGCGCCCGTTCCTTAACCTTGAGGAGCGCACGCCCGATATAGTTGTACGGATCCAGCACGAGCTGCAGGTGCTCGGAGGGCACCCCCTCCAGCATCCCCAGCACGTCGCCGCAGAGATGGGTCACGTTGTTCACAAAACCCTCGATCGCCAGGATGCTGCCGTGCCGTTCCGCGACCTCGACCAGTTCCCGAAGCCCCTCCAGCAAGAGATGCCAGGTCGCCTCGCCGCGGTTCTCCGCGACGCCCAGCCAGTCGCTCTCAGGATGCCGGGTGCCCGTCTCCGTAGCCACGACGGAGGTCCCCATCTGCGGCGCCAGTTCCAGGCAGCGCCTCAGGTAGGCCAGATTCTCCCGCCTCCGCGCCGCATCGGGGGCCACCAGGTTGCGGTAGCCGGCCAGGGCACAGATGCCCACCCCAGCCCCGGCCAGCGTTGCGCGGATGGTCTGGGCACGTGCTTCGTCCGCCAGGGCCTCGTCGAGCAGGGCCCCCCCGAGTTGCACCGCGCCGAGCCCGAGATCCTGGCACACCGTCGCCAGACGTCGCTCCTCGCCCGGCCCGAACTCGAACGAGAAGATGCCGAGCTGCAGCGGGCCGGCCGGGCCCAGTTCCGGAAAGGTCCAGCGCGCGAAGCTGGCGTCTCGGGCCACCAGTTCCAGCGGTCCGCCGGGCGTCTCGAGCACCAGCCAGCCGTCGTAGCGCCCCTCGCGCAGGCCCCGCGCGAACAGCGGCCAGTCCACGCGCCCCAGGCCGGGACGGCAGTCCCCCGGACCAATGCGCGCATCCTTGAGATGCACCTGGCGGACCAGGGCCCCCAGGGCACGCGCCTCCGCGTCCGGGTCCATCCCCTGCCACACCGCGTTGCCGGGGTCGAAGTAGCAGCCGAAGGCCGGGGAGGCGATCTGGACCGCCAGCGTCTGGATGTCCTCTGCGGGCAGGGTTCCCTCATAGGCCAGCTGCACGCCTGCCCGCTCAGCCTCGGGACAGAGCAGGCGGAACGCCGCCGCAGCGCGCTCCATGTCCCGCGAGCCGACAAGCTCCCCCGCGAAAAAGAAGGGGACGAGCACCACGCGCGCGCCGAGCTCGCGCGCGATGCCGATCGCGGTCCGCACATCCTCCACGGCCCGGCGCGCCACCTCGGGATCCGCGCTGGCGATGCCACCCCGGTTGTGGTCGGCAAGCATGAGCGAGGGAATCGCGAGCCCCGAGGCCTGCCTGGCCGCCTGCAGACGTCGCACCCGCTCCTCCGGCCGCGGCGTGTCCTCGGAGGCCCAGACGACCTCGACGCCGGCCAACCCCATGCGGGCGGCACGAGCAAAGCGTTCCCTTTCTGTTCCGGGCCCGAGCACGTTCTCCACGATCCCCAGCTTCATGGCGCTCGCCCCTTCCTCCGCCCTGCACGCGCGGCTGTGGGTCGCAGCGGCTCAACAACGCCCCCCGGATGGCCGCACGCCTCCGGAGCGTCTGGTGCCACACCGCGTCCCACGGCCGGCATCTTGCGCGCGCACCGGCCGCATTCCTTCCGTGCCCTGCGCCATCCGGCGGGACGGGCCGAGGGTACGCGCAGGCATCCCGGCGGGAGCCAGGGCCGGGACGGCCCCGAAAGGGAGCACGGGCTTCCCTGATCCGTCGGGTCCGTGGCCTTGGGGCGGCGTTGGGCGGGAGCGTCACGTTCAGCCGGCGGACTCCCGCGAGCCCTGCTCCAGCGCGGCCGCGGGCAGGGCGCCCGCGGAGGGACCGCCTGGCGCCGGCGCGGGCTGGCGCCGGTGGCCCCGCAGCAGGGAGATGCCCAGGAGAAGGAGCGGCAGAAGCCAGCCCAGGGCCACCAGGGCGTACGCATCCTCGTACCAGCGCCGGCGGAGCATCATTTCCGCGGTGGTGCCCACCACAAAGCTCCCCGCAAGGGCCAGGGCCCCCAGACCGGGGATGAGGGTGCGGGGGCTCCGCAGTGCGAACAGTGTTGTCAGCAGCCGGGCCGCGGCATAGACGAACAGGGCGACCTCGATCAGAAAGCCGTGCACCCAGAGCATGACGACCATCCAGTCCACGTTGGCGATGAAGCGAGCGAGGAAGATCGAGCGCACCTGCCCATAGAGCGGCCAGTTGATCACGCGCACCGAGGGTCCGAAGGTCAGCGCGGGGCCAACGCTGTGCCCGAGCGCGATGGCGCTGATGAGCAGCACCCCACGGCGGGCGACCTGGCCCGCTCGCCCGCGCCCGCCGTGCACCTCGGCCAGCAGGACCAGCAGCAGCAGGAACTGCCCGAAGACGCCGAGCATCAGCCAGGTGCCCCGCAGGACAGGCGCGAACCCGCGCGGCAGCAGAGGCAGCAGGCGCACCAGCCTCTCGTGGTTGACGGTGAACAGCGTGAAGAGCAGCCCAATGGGAAGCTCCATGAAGAGCAGCACAAACGAGTTCACCCGGGCCAGGACCTCGATCCCCAGGAAGGCCCCGTACACCGCCACAAGGGCCATGCCCGTCGCAAAGACCCAGAAGGGCGTGAAGCCCCAGAACCCGAGCTCCCCACTCGCCAGGCCAAATTCGCGCAGGGTCAGGGCCGCGTCGGCCACAAATACCAACGCGATGAGCAGGACGAGAGGATAGGCCAGCGGGCCCAGGAGTTCGCGCAGGATGCCCGCGAGATCCCGGTGCGGATGGCGGTCGGCCAGGGCGACCAGCAGGCTCACGCCCCCAAGCGCCAGCGGCAGCGCCAGGACGACCGGGAGCCAGGCGTGGACCCCGACCAGGCGGGCCAGCCAGTGGTCCACGGTGGAGCTGTCCTGGATGACCGCCGTGGTCACCAGCAGGAGCATCAACTGCCAGATGCCCAGGCGCGCCCCTCCACCCGGTCCCGCCGAAGCCCTCGTGCTCATCGCGTCATCCCGGGCATGGGGATCTTGATATCGGCCGAGAGCGTGACGGGAAGGGATGCGTAGTCTAGGGCCCA
>JAKAUG010000500.1 GCA_021827805.1 Bacillota bacterium
GATCTCCCGTGCCCCCCCGGCCAAGCGCCGCCGAGGGCACCCGAATCAAGGCGTGCGCCCCGGGCGGGATCGTTGGCTGCCCGGGGCGCTGTTCCTGCTACGGGTCGAGGGTCATCGCGACGGTTTCAGATCTGCCCCGTGAGATGCTGCAGGGCGATGCTGGAGAGCCCCACGACCGCCCAGAGGATCATCCCGAGCAGGAGCGGCTTTGGTCCGGTCTGGCGCATCTGGCGGAAGTTCGCCGAGAGCCCGATCGCCGAGAGAGCCATGACGATCAGGAACAGCGCCACCTGCGCCAGAACATGGATCTGCCCGGGCGTGAACAGGTGCAGAGTGTTCAACACACTGGCCACCAGGAACCAGAGGATGAACCAGGGGATGATGCGCCGCCAGTTGATCGAGACGGCCGCCTGAACCCCGCCGCGCGCGCGCGCCTCGGCCCGCAGGCGGAGTACGCGTGCCCCCGCGAGGGCCAGGGTGATGGGAATGATCAGCGTTGTGCGCGTCAGCTTGACGATGACGGCGTAGTTGCCGGCCGCGCGACCGTAGGTGTACGCGGCCGCCACCACAGAGGAGGTGTCGTTGATCGCGGTCCCGGCCCAGAGCCCGAAGGAGTGCTGGCCGAAGTGCATCAGATGCCCCAGGGCTGGATAGAGCAGCACGGCGATGACGTTGAAGAGAAAGATCGTGGAGATGGCGTAGGCGATGTCCATCTCGGCGGCACCAATGACCATCGAGGTGGCGACGATGGCCGAGGCTCCGCAGATGCCGGTGCCAACCCCGATCATGGCCCGCAGGTCCGCGGACACCCCGAGCAGCTTGCCGAAGAGCCAGCCGCCCACAAGCGCGGCGGCCATCGTGCCGAGCATGACGGGCAGCGAACCCGCGCCGGTGTGCACGATCTGGCTCAGGCTGAGCCCGGAACCCAGCACGATGATCGCGATCTGCAGCACCTGCTTGCTCGAGAAGGCGATTCCCGGCCGCAGCGACGCGGCGGGGGGCGCCACAGCTCCGATGATCATCCCCAGCACGATGCCGAACACTGGCCCCCCGATCACCGGGACCACGCGCCCGAGCCCGAAGGCAACGAGTGCGATGGCGAGGACCAGACCGACACCCGGCAGATAGCGCCCAACACCGTTGTGGGTCTGGGGGCGCGCCACCGACGGCGTCCCGGTTTCGACCGGTGCCTGCACGGCTGTCTCCATGTCCCGACCCCCTCGAACACCGGCCGGGTTTGGACACCGCGCCGGGTATGCGCCCAGCATGGGGCCGGAACGCACCTCCTGTAAAATACCGGTCTGCCGCCGATCCATAAGAGGCGCTTATGATGGGCCCGCCGCGGTGGAGCCATGTCCCCTGTGGCGCGGAGGTGCGCGCGACAGGGGACATGGGCTCAGCCATCGAATGCGCGTTGCGCCCAGAACATTCTGCCCCCACCGCGGAGGGACCGGCGTGCTCATCGACACGCATGCGCACCTTGGACGCTTGCGCCACAGCGATCCTGGGCTGGACCCTGAGGCACTGCTCGCCCGAATGGACGAGCACGGGATCGCCCGGGCGGTCGTCCTGGCCGTGGAGAGCCCGGAGGAACTGGATTACTATGTCCCCACCACGCAGGTGCTCTCCTGGTGCGCCGAGCACCCGGCCCGCCTGATCCCCTTCTGCGCCTGCGACCCAAGGCATCGCTACCCTGGGCGCTTCGATCCCTACCCGCTGCTGGCGGAGTACGCCGCCGCCGGCTGCCGCGGCTTCGGGGAGCACCTGTGCGGACTGCCGGTGAATGATCCCCTGCAGCGGCCCGTCTACGAGGCCTGCGCGCGGCTGGGCCTGCCGATCCTGCTCCACATGGACCACCACATCAACCGCGATGCCATGCGCCTGCCAGGCCTGGAGCAGATCCTGCGCGACTACCCCGAGCTCACGATCATCGGCCATGCTCAGCATTTCTGGCGCGAGATCTCCGCGGTGGTCGACCCCGCCGTGGCCTATCCCAAGGGGCCCGTGGTGCCAGGGGGCCGCGTGGAGCAACTGCTCACCGAATACCCCAACCTGATGGCCGACCTCTCGGCCGGCTCGGCCTTCAACGCCCTGTCCCGCGATCCGCGGCACGCCGTCGGCTTCCTGGAGCGGATGCATTCGAAGCTCCTGTTCGCGACCGATGTCCTGTCCGCGACGCAGAGACTGGACATCGTCCCGTTCCTTGCCGAGTTGCCGCTGTCCGCCGCAGCGCGGCACAGCATCTGCGCGGACAATGCCGTGCGCCTGCTGCGCCTCGATGTTGCCCGCTAGACGCGCCGACGAGACGGCAACATGGAGATGGAGGCGTTGCTGGAGCGCGGACGGACCGGACCCTCAGATGCCCAGGCCCGCTCGCACCTCAGCCAGGGCCTGCGGCACGGCCTGCGCGGCGGGCGCCCGCCCCTCGAACTCCAGAGACACATAGCCGCTAAAGTTCGCGGCGCGCAGGATCTGCCCCACACGGCGGTAGTCAATGTCCAGGTCGTACCACTCGCCGCCGCCCAGATAGGACTTGGCGTGCACCAGCACAGCGCTGGGGGCCAACTGCTCCATGTGCGCGTATGGGTCCTGGGCGGCGCGCAGGTGGTTGCCGGTGTCCAGCACGCCTCCCACGTAGGGAGACGGGAGCGCGCCGAGGATGCGGGCCACTCCCTCGGGGCGCGCCGTCAGGCCCCAGTGGTTCTCGAGCGCGAGGATCACACCGAGGCGCTCAGCCTGCGGCAACAGCTCGGCCAGAGCCGCGACCACCCACCCGTACGCCTCCTCCTCGGTGTGTCCAGGCAGGGAAGGCTCCGTGCCGCCGTTGGCCATGAAGTCGTCGAAGCTGGGGATGGTCTTCCAGCGTCCAGAGTTCACCCGGATGCACGGCGCCCCGAGCGCGGAGGCGACGTCGAGCGAGCGGGAGGTGCGCGCGACCTGGGCGGCGCGCACCTCAGGGTCAGGAGAGACGAAGTCCTGGTGCGTGGAGAGGGCATACAGGTCCAACCCCAGGGTCAGGGCACGGCGCCGCAGGCCATGCAGGCGCCGCAGGCTCGTGTCCTCGCCCAGTTGCACCTCCAGGACCTCGCACCCGGCGGCGCCCATGCGCGCCGCATCCTCCAGAACCCGCTCAAGCGGATACGGCGCGCCACGGAAGTGCCAGAAGGAATACGAACTCACCCCCACCCGCACAGCGCACACCTCCACAGGGACTCGCCGCTAGGAAACAGGCGGGCCAGTCCGCGCGGGCGTCGGCAGGTTGGTGGCGGTGGAGGTCAGGGCCATCGTGGCCGCGATGTCCGGTTCCACCGCCACCATCACGGGCGCGGGGGCCGGCCCGGCCCAGTGCAGACCGAATGTGTTGAGCGGGGTGCGGTCGTTGGCCCAGATGGAGGACACGCTCTGAACGATCAGGTGCCTGTACGCCGGCAGAGGGGCATACGAATAGAGCCACCAGAGATACCGGATGAAAATGCCCTTAAAAAGCGGGCCGTCGTGCCCACAATTGCCGGACAGTTCACAGCCGCGCTCCAGCAGGACGCCGTCGGACGGCGTGACCTGCACCTCGGCGTTGGCGATCCGTTCCGCCAGCTGCAGATCGGCGCGGTCGCCGGTGACATGATACAGCTCCGCCAGACCCGCGAGGATCACCCCCTGGTTGTACGTCCAGGGGTTACCGCCGTTGTTCTGGCAGGAGGCGGTCAGCCCGTCGTTCACCTGGCCCCGGGCGTTGATCATCCCACTCTGCTCGAACCAGGTGGCCTCGCGCTCGGCCCAGTCCAGGTAGCTGCCAGGGCCCTTGTCGCCCGGAGTGCGCTCGTGCAGCTCCACAGCCACCAGCAGGAACAATTCGTTGGGGATGGCGTTCTTGTACGTGCGCGAGTGGTTCCACCACACCCCGCCCCCGCAGGTGCCGCCCCAGGTGCTGGCCATGTCGGTGAACACCGACTTGGCCGTATTGAGGTAGGCGATGTTGCCCGTGAGATCCCAGGCCCGGATCCAGTCCAGGGCCCACCAGCCCTCATCGTCCACGTACTGCGCCCGGTAGTTGCCCAGGGTCCCCTGAGAGTTGGCGCGGTAGACCTGGGCGATCGTGGTCAGCCAGCTGTTGGCCCGTGTCCGCTGGTATTCGTCCAGAACGACCCAGAAGGCCTGGGCGCTCTGCCAATACCCGGCACCCCGCCACCTGCCCGCGGAGTAGAACTGGTTCTGAAGGGCGCTGGCCGCCAGATCCGCGCGGTCAGCGGTCGAGAGCGGCGCCGGACGTCCGCAGGCCGAAAGCAGCAGGACCAGTGCACCCAGGACCACCAGCACACGCCGCACCCACGCATTCCTCCTGGGGAGACGCGTACGCTCTTCGTGGCCGGGTGCGGGGCTCCTCCTGGCCGCTTGGCGGGTGGCGCTGAAGGCACTGGCCCGCGCGCACCGAAAGAGTATGCACGCTGCCGCGACCGGGGAGGATCAGCGTGCGCCTGACGGAGGACCTGCATCGCGTGGACGGGGTGGCCGGAGGGAACGTGTACCTGATCACGGGGGCACACCCTCTGCTGGTGGACACCGGCCTGCCGGGGCAGGCCGGGACGATCCTGGCATACATGGAGCGCGCCGGTCTGTCCCCGCGGAGCCTGGAGGCCATCGTGCTCACGCACCACGACGTGGACCACGTGGGCAGCGCCGCCGAGCTGCAGCGGGTGACCGGAGCTCCGATTTGGGCGCCGGTCGGCGATGCGGCATACATCCGCCGGGACGCCACCCCGGCCGGGTTCAAGCGCAACGCCTGGCGCATCGCGCGCCTGGTGTTCGGACCCTGCCCGCCCCCGCGCCTGGACCGCGAGCTCATGGACGGCGACCGCCTGCCGGGAGACCTCGAGGTGCTGGCCACACCCGGACACACCCCCGGCCATATCAGTCTCTTCCGCCCCGGGCTCCTCCTGGCGGGCGATGTCCTGCGCACGGGAAGCCGGCGGCGGCCGGCCCGGTTACGGGCCAGCGCGCCCTTCATGAGTTCGGACCCCGGGCAGGTCGCTGCCTCGATCTCCAGGCTAGCTCAGCTGGATACCGAGATCATCGGTGCGGGTCACGGGACGCCCGTGACAAGGGGCGGCCGGGAGGCGCTGGGCGCGCTTGCGCGCCGGATGGTCGGCGCGGCTGCGCACGCGCCCGCCCCAGCGGGCGGGAAGGAGGGCTGAAGCGCATGGCCTTTGTGTTGTCCGCGCTCGGGGATGAGGCCGCCGGTCCCATCGAGGAGCAGTGCGCGGCGCTGCGGGCACTGGGCCTCTCTCACATCGAGGTCCGCCAGTCCTCCGGGCGCTCGCTGGTCGACTCCCCGCTGGAGGTCGCGCAGCAGACGGCACGGACCATCGCCGCCTCCGGCCTCGTGGTCACCGCCTACGCGTCCCCACTCGGGAAGGTGCCCATCGACGCCGACCTGGCCCAGCACCGACGGCGCTTCCTGCAGGGCCTGGAGGTGACCCGGATCCTGGGGACCGATGCCATGCGCATCTTCACCTTCCACATGCCCCGAGGCACCTGGGATACGCATCGGCAGACGGTGCTCTCCGAGTTTGCCTGGTTCGCCGCCCAGGCGGAGCAGGCCGGTGTGCGGCTGCTGGTGGAGAACGAGAAGGGCATCTACGCGGACGTGCCCGAGCGCTGCCTGGACCTGGTCCACACCCTGGACTCCCCGCAGGTGTGCCTGCTCTTTGACCCCGCCAACTTCCTGCAGTGCGGGGCCCAGCCGTATCCGGACGCCTGGGACCTGCTGGCCCCGCATGTGGCGTATGTCCACATCAAGGACGCCATCCGTGCCACCGGCAGGGTGACTCCCGCCGGCGAGGGCGACGGACGGCTCCCTGAACTGCTCGAGAGCCTGCATGCGCGCGGATACACCGGCATCCTCTCGCTGGAGCCGCACCTTGAGGGACCCGACCGCATGGCGCGCGCAGTCAACGCACTGCGCCGGGTGCTCATGGCGCAGGGGCTCGAGGCGGACTGAGGCGATCACCGGCCAGGCCGCGCGCTACCGTACGCCGAACGCCAGGCCGGTCGACCGGCTCACGGCCCAGCGGAGCGGCGCTCCAGTCCTCACCCACACGCAGGCGATGGGCCTGCGCATCGGCGGCGACCAGGATCCGGTCCTTCTTGCTGGTCCGCCCGGTGCCGCCCGCGCTCCTCGTGCGCGGGTCCGTCCACCTCCACCACACAGAGGGGCATCCAGGCGGAGTCCACCAGCAGGAACTCCCGGTGCCGGGCCTTGGTGCACCCGCGCAGGCGGTACCACTCGGGGCCGGTGGCCCGAACGACATCCTCCAGGCGGACCTTGGGACAGCCCGCACGGGCTGCTTGCGGCTGCAGGATCGCGTCGCGATAGGCCGCCTGACAGGCGGCCTGCCAGTCCCACGTATCGCGAGGCTGGCAAGGGAGGTGGCACCTTTGTTCCAGACCGCTGATCGGCAAGCCGGTGCCTTTGGACAGCGATGCTCTCCCAATGTGTACCCCGAACGTTTCACCCGCCGACGGCTTCCTCGGCGCAACGCCATACGCTCGGTTGCCAAGGTACGTCTCCGCTATACCGCAAGGGAGGGACGCGCGGACCTGCCCACGGCTGAAACCAGGGGGATCAGACAGCCGCGCGGAGACTTGATGAGAGCCGGGGCGGCCCCGGGCGGCGTGGCGCCTCCCGCCACAGCACCACCACACCGACGACGAACCGCTATGGAGAACCTGCGCAAGTCTAAGCATTGCTGCCGTGCGTAGGTCTCTTGGGATTCTTCGCGCTCCGCACGGTTTGCCTGGGTCCATCCCGCCCGTGGGATGGGGCTTGCCGTGCTGGAGCCCTGCCGCTAGCGGTACGCGCCTTGTGGCGCGTTTCCTTACGGCGATGGGGCTT
>JAKAUG010000017.1 GCA_021827805.1 Bacillota bacterium
GCCAGCTTGGCCAGCCGCTCCTGCAGCTTCTCCTTGTCGAAGTCGCTGGTGGTGTCCTCGATCTGGCGCTTGATGGCCGCGACGCGGCGCTTGATCTCCGCCGAGTCACCCTTGCCGCTGACGATGGTGGTCTCTTCCTTGGCGACGACGACGCGCTCGGCCCGCCCGAGGGAATCCAGGGTGGCGTTCTCAAGCTTCATGCCCTTGTCGTCGCTGATGACCGTGCCACCGGTCAGGATGGCGATGTCCTCAAGCATGGCCTTGCGGCGGTCGCCGAAGGCCGGGGCCTTGACGGCGCAGCACTGGATGGTCCCGCGGATCTTGTTCACGACCAGGGTGGCCAGGGCCTCGCCCTCGAGGTCGTCGGCGATGATCAGCAGGGGCCTGGAGACCTGGAGGACCTTCTCGAGCACGGGGATCATGTCGTTGAGCGCGGAGACCTTCTTGTCCGTGACCAGGATGTAGGGATCCTGCAGGACGGCCTCCATGTTCTCCGTGTCCGTGACGAAGTATGGAGAGACGAATCCGCGGTCGAACTGCATCCCCTCGACGACCTCGATGGTCGTCTCCAGGGTCTTGGCCTCCTCGACCGTGATGACGCCTTCCTTGCCCACCTTGTCCATGGCGTCGGCGATCATCTTGCCGATCTCGGGGTCCTTGGCGGAGATCGTGGCGACCTCAGCGATGGACTTGGGGTCGGTCACAGCCTGCGCCAGGTTGCGGATCTCCGCGACCGCCGCGTTGACGGCCTTCTGGATTCCGGCCTTCACGTGCACGGGGCGCGCCCCGGCGACCACGTTGCGCAGGCACTCGCGCACCATCGACTGGGCCAGCACAATGCCCGTCGTGGTGCCGTCGCCGGCGATGTCGTTGGTCTTGGTGGCGACCTCCTTGAGCAGCTGGGCCCCCATGTTCTCAAAGGGGTCCTCCAGCTCGATGTCGCGAGCGATGGTCACCCCGTCGTCCACGACCTGGGGCGGCCCGAACTTCTTCTCCAGAACCACATTGCGACCCTTGGGTCCCAGCGTCACCCTCACGGCATTGGCCATGGCGTCGACCCCGCGCTCCAGCGCGCGTCGCGCCCTCTCATCGAAAACGATCTGCTTACCGGCCATGCTTGCCCTCCTTCACTTCGGGTCCGGCACCGTGGGTCCGCCTACTCCACGATGGCCAGAATGTCGCGCTCGCTGAGGATGAGAACCTCCTCACCCTCCAGCTTCACCTCGGTACCGGCGTACTTGGAGAAAATGATCGTGTCGCCCTCGTTCACGTCCAGGGGGCGGCGCTCCTTGCTGTTCTCCACAAAGGCGCCCTTGCCCACCGCCAGTACCTTGCCCTGCTGGGGCTTTTCTTTGGCAGTCTCCGGGAGGACAATGCCGGACTTCGTCCGCTGTTCCTCTTCCAAGGCCTTCACCACAATGCGGTCGCCCAACGGTCGGATCTTCAGGTGGATCTCCTCCTTCGCTCGCGGCGTGCTGCTCAACCTCGAGGCCCTCCTTCCCCAAAGGCCGGTTTCTGTTAGCACTCACCAGCACTGAGTGCTAACCACAGGGTTATCATAGTGAGCCGGCTGGTCGGAGTCAACAGCCTGCACGCCAAAAGTCCGATCAAGAACCAAGTCTGCCCAGGGCCTGGGGGCTTATGCGCCAGGGTCGGGGCCCCGAGGCGCGGGGTGCCCGCCGCCGTGCAGCATGCTGACGGCGTGCGCCAGCACCGGCGCAAGGGTGGCAAGGGCATGAGCCGCCGCCCGCGGGCTGCCGGGCAGGTTCACGACGAGCGTCTGCCCCGCCATGCCCGCCACGCCGCGCGAGAGGGCCGCGAACGGGGTTTGCCGCTGCCCCTCGCGACGGATCAGCTCCGCCAGTCCCGGCGCCAGACGCTCAAGGATGTCCAGGGTGGCCTCCGGCGTCACATCGCGGGGTCCAAGGCCCGTTCCGCCCGTGGTGAGCACAACGTCGCAGCACCCGTCGCGGACCCAGCGGGCGAGATGCGCGGAGATCTGCTCCCGCTCGTCCGGCACCAGGGCCCGCGCCACGACGGTCCAGCCCAACTCCGCCACACCCTGGGCCAACACGTCCCCGGCACCGTCATCGCGCGCCGTGCGCGTGTCGCTGCAGGTCAGGACCGCCACCCGCAGCCCCGTCAACAGGTCTCGCTGGCCGGCCATGGCTCCTCGCCTTCCCGGACCCACGTCCCAGAGCGCCCCCCGGACTTGGCCACCAGGCGCACGGCCCCGATGCGCGCCTGCTGCCCATAGGCCTTGGTCATGTCATAGATCGTCAGGCACGAGGCGCTGACCACCGTCAGCGCCTCCATCTCCGCGCCGGTGCGCCCAGTGCAGCGCACCTCGGCCTCGACCAGCACGCGAGGCTCCTCGAGACGGAAGCGCACCGCGACCGCCGTCAGGGCCAGGGGGTGGCAGAGGGGAATCAGGTCCGGGGTGCGCTTGGCGGCGGCGATCCCGGCCACGCGCGCCACACCCAGCACGTCGCCCTTGGCGGCGGTGCCGGTCGCGACGCGCCGGAAGGCCTCGGGGTCGAGCAGAATCTCCGCCCGCGCGACCGCCACCCGGCGGGTGACGCGCTTTTGGCCCACATCGACCATCACGGCGCGCCCCGCGAGATCCCAGTGCTCAGCCACCGATCGTCCACATCCTGCGCCCGGCGGTTTCGGCGAGGTATTCCTCCATGAGATGGCGCTCGGGTTTGGCCCGGATGCCCCGCTCCACGAGCCTGGTCAGCTCCGCGTCTGAGATCCCCGCGCGCAGCGGGCCGCGCAGATCCACGGCCAGCAGCGACCCCAGGCAGGGCTGCAGTTCGCCGTCCGCCGTGAGGCGGACCCGGTTGCAGCCGCTGCAGAAGTTCTCCGTCATGGCCGTGATGAATCCGAGCGTGCCAGGCGCGCCGGGGATCCGGACGTAGCGGGCGGGCCCGCCCCCCTCGACCTCGGCCGGCTCCAGCGCATGGCGCTCCGCGAGGCGCTCGCGCATCCTGGCCACCGGAAAGAGCCGCTCGCGGGCCCAGGGATGGCTCGTGCCCAGCGGCATGAGCTCGATGAAGCGCACGTGCAGCGGGCGCTCGCGCGTGAGCTCCGCAAAGTCCAGCAGTTCGTCGTCGTTGATCCCGGCGAGCACGACGCAATTCAGCTTGACGGGCCCAAGGCCCGCCGCCAGGGCGGCCTCGATGCCCGCCCACACGGCATGGAGATCACCAAAATGCGTGAGCTCGTGGAAACGGTCCGCACGCAGGCTGTCGAGGCTGATGTTCACGCGTCGCAGCCCGGCCTCGCGCAGGGCGGGCGCCATGGGGGCCAGGAGCATCCCGTTGGTGCTCAGAGCCACATCCTCGACGCCCGGAAGCGCTGCCACGCGGCGGACGAAGTCCACCAGGCCCGGACGGGTGGTGGGCTCCCCGCCGGTCAGGCGCACGCGTCGCACCCCCAGGCGCACCGCGGCGGCCACCACGCGCCCCAGCTCGTCCCAGCCGAGCAGGGAGGCCGGGTCGTGGAAACGCGCGCCGTCACGGGGCAGGCAGTAGAGGCAGCGCAGGTTGCAGTGATCGGTCACGGAGACCCGCAGGTAGCTGACGGCTCGTCCATACAGGTCCTGCACCGGATTCCCCCCTTCCGGCCTAGCCCAGGGGCAGGGCCGCCACCGCCGTCCCAGGATCGAGGGCCATTCCCGCCCGACAGAGCACCAGGGCGTCGGCCCCAGACAGATCGCCGATCAGGGCGGAGGGGCCGGGCAGGGGCCAGGCCCGTCCCTCCCGCACGCGCACCCGCACGTAAAGGTCCCGATCCGCGGGGGCCCGTACCGGCGCGGCGAGGGTGACGTGCCAGCACGGGTCCTCGCCGATCTCCGTCTCTCCCGCGAAGCGGCGCACTGCGGGCCGCACCAGGAGCTCGTAGACGACCAGGGCCGAGACCGCGTGCCCCGGCAGGGCCACCGCCCAGCGCCCGCCCGCGGTGAAAGCCGCGGTGGGACGCCCCGGACGCAGCGCCAGACCCCAGAAGAGCGGCTCGACCCCGTAGACCTCCCTGAGCACGGCTGGCACGAGGTCCCGCTCGCCCACCGAGCTGCCGCCCGTACAGATCAGGGCGTCGGCCGCGGCGCCGCGCCCCACGGCCGCCCGCAGGGCCGGGCGCGCGTCGGCGACGATCCCGAGCGGCACGGGCACGGCCCCGTCGCGCTCAAGCGCCGCCGCCAGGGCGGGCCCGTTGCTGTCTGGGACCTGCCCGGGTCCGGCCCGCGCTCCGGCCCCGACCAGCTCGTCCCCCGTCGAGAGGATGGCGATCCGCGGGCGGCGTCGCACCCTGACGCGCACCACGCCCACGGTGGCCAGCATCGCGATGTCCGCGGGACGCAATCGCCGTCCATCTGGGAGCACCACCGCGCCAGCGCGGGCGTCGGCGCCCCGCCGCACCAGGTTCTGCCCGACGCGGACCGCACCCTGGACGCGCAGGATCCCGTCCTGAACGAGGGCATCCTCCTGCATGACCACGGCCACGGTGCCTTCCGGGAGCATACCGCCCGTGGGCACGCCGAGCGCGCCGCGGGCCGGCAGGACGGGCGCGGACACGCCCATGGCCACGTGGCCGGCCAGATGCCAGGGACCGTCGGCCGTCGCCACGGCGAAGCCATCCACCAGGGAACGATCGAAGGGCGGCAGGTCCGCGCCTGCGTGTGCCGGGCGGGCGAGGACGCGCCCCAGGGCCCGCCCGAGCCCAACCGCCACCTCGCGCATGGTGTCCGGTGGCACCTCTGCCAGCAGCCGCTCACGGGCAACCGCGAGCGGGATCGGGCGCAGCACTCAAGGCCGCCTCCCTTTGCGGGCAGTCTATCACGGGGGTGCAGAGACGTGGACGGCCGGGAGTGGCTTCGGAGCCTGGGGACCCGCATTCGCCGGGAGCTGGATCCCGAACGGCTGCGGAGACGGGGCGCGGGCGGCGCGAGGGCACTCGGGGGAGCTGCCCGGGGATGGGCGGCCACAGGAGAGCGTCGGCTGCGCGCGCTCGCCCGCCGGTGGGCCCGCCACGGGGTCGGCCAGCCTTGGGCGGGGCTGCCGCGGGGGCTGCTCCGCGCAGCCACGCTGCGGCAGGCCTTCGCCCGACTGGCCCGGCCCTTCGGCCTCCGCGGTTGGCAGCGGGGGGTCGCCGTGGCCACCACGGCCGTGGCCGCCGTCCTGGTGGTCGGCCTGTCCCTGGGGGGATACCAGGACCGCCGCCTGCTGCCGGGCAATCCGCGCCCCGAGCCCCAGATCATCGGCTTCTATCAGAACGGTTGGAGCCGTATCTTCCAGAGCTCATTCCCCAGCGTCAAGGCGCACTACCAGGTGCTGGACACCGTCCTGGCCTTCTGGTACAGCCTGGATGGCAGCGGTACGCTGCACGCCAACGCCCCCCAGCCCAGCGTCACGCAGTGGATCAAGCGGCACCACATGCGCATGGGGGTGCTGATCAACAACATCCCCGGCCCGAGCGGGAACAACGCCGGCATGCTGACCGACCCGACCGCGCGCGGCCGCGGGGTGCAGGCCATCGCCACGATGGTCAAGCAGCAGGGCTACCAGGAGGTGAACATCGACTTCGAACTCCTGCACCCCAGCGCGCGCGCAGGGTTGACCGCGTTCATGCAGGAACTGCGCGCGGCACTGCCCAGCACGGTGACGCTTTCGGAGTCCGTGTTCCCCAGGGTGGGGGTGCCGACGTCGCTGAATGGGGCGTACGACTACACCGCCCTGGCCAAAGCGGCGGATTACCTGGTGATCATGCTGTACGACAACCACTCCAGCGGTGGCCCGGCCGGCCCAGTCTCCCCGAACCCCTGGGTCGTGGACAACATGAACTGGTTCCTGCATCAGGCTGGCATCCCGGCCTCCAGGCTCGTGCTGGCGGCCGGGGTGTACGGGTACGACTGGCCCGTGGGAAGCACCACGGCCAAGGAGATGCCGCTCACC
Source organism: Bacillota bacterium (assembly GCA_021827805.1). Classification (GTDB taxonomy): domain Bacteria; phylum Bacillota; class Sulfobacillia; order RBS10-35; family JAJYVN01; genus JAJZWQ01. The sequence continues at coordinate 5,955 of JAKAUG010000017.1, forward strand.
GAGATCGACGCGCTGATGCGGGCCCAGCACGCGCAACCCATGGTGGATCAGGCCTCTGGCAACCCTTTCTTCCGGTACACGGCCAGCGACGGGACACGCCACGTGGTCTGGTACCAGGACTCCACGACCGTGCAGCAACGCCTGCAACTCGCTCAGAGGCTCGGGCTGCACGGGCTGGCGATCTGGGCCCTGGGGGAGGAAACCCCCGGCGTCTGGGGGGTGCTGGAGCAGACCTGGAAGGCGGCTCAGGGGGGCTGAGTGCGGCCGTGGGCCGCCCGGTCCCCGCTCAGTATTCGCGCAGGCGGTAGTTGGGGGGCTCGCGTGTGATCTGCACATCGTGCGTGTGGCTCTCGCGCAGCCCGGCCGGCGTGATGCGCGTGAAGCGGCTCCTTTGGCGCAGGCTGGGGAGGTCGCTGGCTCCGCAGTAGCCCATGCCGGAGCGCAGGCCGCCCACCAGTTGGAAGACCGTGTCCGAGAGGGGACCCCGGAACGGCACCCGGCCCTCCACGCCCTCGGGGACAAGCTTTTGCTGGCCCTCCTGGAAGTAGCGGTCGCGGCTGCCCTCCTCCAGGGCCCCGAGCGAGCCCATCCCACGGTAGACCTTGTAGGAGCGGCCCTGGAAGATCTCGAGCTCTCCCGGGCTCTCCTCGGTGCCGGCGAACAGGCTCCCGATCATCACCGAAGCGGCACCGGCCGCCAGGGCCTTGACCACATCACCGGAATACTTGACGCCTCCATCGGCGATCACCGGCAGGTCATGGCGCTCCGCGGCCTTGCAGCACGCCCAGATGGCGGAGAGCTGCGGCACCCCCACGCCGGCCACGATGCGCGTGGTGCAGATGCTCCCCGGGCCCACCCCGACCTTCACGGCATCCACGCCGGCCTCGTGGAGTGCATCCACCGCCTCCGCCGTCGCC
>JAKAUG010000342.1 GCA_021827805.1 Bacillota bacterium
CCGCCGCCGCCGCCGCCCGCGCCCTGGGCACCGCCCGCGCCGCCGTTGCCTCCGGCTGACGTGGTATGGGTCGCGCCCACCGCGCCGCCCGTGCCGCCGAACCCGGCGGCGGTGCCGCCGGCGCCAGCGCTGCCCGCGTTGCCCGCCGTGTCGATCGCGCCGACGATGCCGGTGCCGCCCGAGCCCGCCGCGCCGTTGGTTCCATTGGCGGCCGTACCGGCGCCCGCCCCGAGGGCGCCGCCGTTGGCCGTGATGCCGAATGCGGCCGTATTGCCGCCCGCCGTGCCGTTGCTGCCGGCCGTCGCGGTCGAGGCGGACGGCGCCCCGGCCCCGCCAGTGCCGCCCGCGCCGACCGTGATGGTGTAGGACGCGCCCGGCGTGACCGCGGCCCAGCCCTGGATGAACTCTCCGGAGCCGCCGCCGCCGCCGACGAAGGCGGAGTCCGAGCCGCCGCCACCGCCGCCACCACCGGCGCCCCACGCCTGCACAAACGCGCGGTTCACGCCGGGCGGCGCGACCCACGTGCCGGAGGCCGTGAACACGGCCTGCTGCGCCAGCGTGTCGGCGCCGCCATTGGTCACGTCGAACTGCTGCTTGGAGGTCCAGGGCCCGCCAGCGTCCTCCTGGGTCTGGATCGTGACGGTCTGGGCCACGTCGTCCGACTCGATGCGGGCGAAGCCGGGGCCGAACTGCGTGTTCAGGTTCTGGTAGGTCTTCACGGGATTACTCCTCCTTTTCGGGCCGAGGACCAAGGGCCGGGAGGAAAAGGAAAGGGCCGGCCCCGCCTGGCGCGGAAGCCGGCCCTCAAGGGCTCTCGGTTGTGGGGGCCGTCACACGGGAGACGGGCGGCGATGGTCGCGGCGCGTGCCGAGCCTGCGCTCGACGACCCGCCGCTCGCCCGCCTCGAACCGCAGGTCCGTCAGGGCGTTGCAGTCGTGGCACTTGATCTGCACGCGGCCCTGCACGACCGCCTCGCGGAACATGAGCCGGCCGCAGTCGTGGCAGCGCAGGTCGCGCAACTCCTCACCCACCGGCCGTCCGCCGCCGTGGCGCGGCGGCTTCCTCCGCCGGCCGCTCCTGGTCGCGGACGGCCAGCAGGGTGTCGAGCACGTCCTGTTCGCGCTGCAGTTCGTCGCGCGCGTCCAGGATGTTCGCCTTGAGTTCGATGATCCGGTTCCGGTGCGCGGCGATCTCCTGGTCGAGCGTCAAGGCGCTTGCCCTCCCGCGGCCTCCTGTTGCATCGCGGACTGGAGCGGCGCGGCGGCCGGCGCGAACATGACGCGGCGGCATATCGCCTCCGCCTCCAGGCCGCTGACCGGCTTCGCCGGGTCGTGCTGTACCTCCAGGCGCCCCAGGCCGACACGGCCGTCAGGCGCGATGGCGCCCTCGATGACGATGCGGAAGGGCCTCGCCTCCGGCGCGGGCTCCGCCGGGCGCGGTTTCGCCAGCGTCACGCCGCCGCGCACGGCCTCGCGAAGCCTCGGGGCGTCACGCACGGTCTAGCCCGCCTTCCGGCTCCTTGCCTTGGCCTCCGCGTAGTACTGGTGCAGCCCGCTCCAACTGCTGGCGGCCTCCAGGGCCGCCAGGGAGCAGGCGTCCACCTGGTCATCGTGCTTGCCGTCGGGGAACGCCAGGAGTTCGCCCTCCAGCGCCTGCAGCCACTCGGCGCCCTGCCGGTGGTAGACCTTGCCAGAGCGGTAGCGGCCGGCGGCGAGGTTGGCGCGGGCCACCTTGTCCCGGTCCGGGCGCACGGCGCGCACCGGGAGCCCGGCGCGCTGCGCGTCCTGGATCAACGCCTTCTGGTACCCCACGTCCTCGACAGCCGCCCAGGACACCGGGTACCGCTGGCAGAGCTGCCGCAGCAGCGGGAGCTGGTCCGGCCCCTGGATGCGGTCGCGCAGCAGGTCCACCAGCAGTAGGTCCTGCTCCGGCGTGAGTTGCCAGACCGCCATCACCGTGTAGTCGGCGGAGGTCCGGGTGCTGACCGCGAGGTCCACGGTCAGAAAGCAGGTCCCCGCGCCGTGCGGCACGCGCCGCTCGCCCTCCGGTTCGGCCAGCACGCGCTCGGCGAGCGCGGGGTCGTCGCGCCAGTAGCGGAACCACTGCCGGCGGAAGACGCTGCCGCCCTCGCGGACGAACTGCGCCTCCACCTCCTGCATGTACTCCTGCGCGCCCATCGTGGCCCGCAGGGCCTCGATCTCGGCGGGGTCGATGCGGGGGTTGCCGGAGGTCGGTGCCTGCCACCGCTGCCAGTCGGGCAGCGTGGCCGCCTGCTCGAACACCTCCCAGAGCCAGTTCTGCCCCTTCGGCGTGCTCACGAGCAGCGCCCAGCCCTTGCGGTCGGCCAGCGCCGGCCGCAGGGCCTGCCCCCAGGTCTCCGGCACGCACAGGGCCGCCTCGTCCAGCACCAGGCCGTCCAGGCCCGCGCCGCGCAGGAGGTCGGGGTTGTCCGACGACTTCACCGTCACAGCGCCGCCGCCAGGCAGCAGGATGCGGCGCTCCGTCTCCGACTTGTCCACCCACGCGCCCTGCAGGCTCCACTTCAGCTCGCGCCACACGTCCGACGCCTGGCCGAAGGTCGGCGCGACCCACCAGATATTGCCGCCGTGGACGGCGCCCTTCAGCGGGCGCCCTGGGCCCCCGTGGCCCGCCACGCACGCGATGAGCGAGAGCAGGGTCTTGCCGTAGCGGCGGCCGGCGATGACGACCTTCCACCGCGCGGGGCTGTCCAGGACCTCCTGCTGGTGCGGCAGCGGCGTTGGGACGCGAACCGTGACCTCGCGCACGCCGCCCGAGGCCGCCGCCCGCGCCTGCTGCGTGCTCTTGCGCTCGCGCGGCACGGCCGCCACCTCGCGGTAGCGGCTCCAGGCCGTCTGGGTTGGGGACTCAGAGGGCGCGGGCGGCCGGCCTAGCCGACCTCCACCCTGTACCGCACCGCCACGTCCTCGGCGCGCGGATCCCACTCCACCCGCAGGTCCCGCACCGTCGCCCGCAGCGGCCCGCTCGGACCCATCAGGCCGCCCACGACCGCCCCGTCACGCACGCCCATCCGCTCCAGCGCATCCCGCAGCCGCTCCGCCGACGCCGGCACAGGAGGCCTGTCGGCCGCGCGCAGGGCGTTCGCCGCCCCGTCCAGCCAACTCGCCGCCTGCGCCCGCAGAGACTCCGCCTGCGCCGCCGATACCGACTTCACGGCGCGCGCCAGCCGCCGCCGCAGCACCGACATCACGGCAAGCGTCACCGCGGCCACGGCCCCGTAGGCCAGCAGCGCGCCAGCCGCGACGGAAAGGACCCGGAAGGCGAAGGGCGTCACGGGCGCACCTCCATCAGCCGAGTAGGCCGGCGTTCGCCTCCGGCGCGCCACAGGTCGGGCGGCGTCGTCTGGCACGCTCTGCCGCCGTCCCGCGCACCGATGCGGCCAGCGCGCCGAGAAGCGAGCGCCGCGTCATGCCGGCGCATCCCCCTCCCCGAGCCTCCACGCCTCACCGGGCCGCAGGGCGACGATCTTCCCGGTAACTGGGTTGACCACGCGCGACACGCGGAACGGCCCCTCCGGCACCGGGAACGTCTCGCGCGTGCCGTCTGGCCGCAGCGCCCACGAACGCGCGGCATTGCCACGCGTCATGGCGGCCGTGAACGCATCCACGTCCTCCGCCGGCATCTCCATCCAGTCGGGGTCCGCCGCGAACATGGCGTGGCAATCCTCCAGCAGGCCCAGAACGCGCCAGATCGGACCGTCGCCGGAACGCAACGGTACGTGGTGACGACGGCTCTCCACTGCATCGCCGCCGACCAGAAGCTCTGCAGCGCTCACGCCGGCACCTCCAGGCGGTCGAACGGCGCGACGGCCCCTCGCGCGCAGTCCGTAGAATGCACCCACACGCCGACGCGCGCCTCTGTAGCACTCCACGGCGCACTCGTTGCACGCCGCCAGGACGTACCCGCGCTCAGGATCGGGCGTCACCCGCATCGCCCGCAGGCCGTGTTCCGGGCACGGGTCGATGCTCGCTAGGTCCACACTCCAGAGCGTGGCGCTCACGGCACGGCCTCCTTCGGCGGCCAGTCGCGCAGGGCCGCGAGGAACGAGGCGGCGGCCATCCGGTAGTTCGGCAGCTCCCGCGTGTGACCGTGCGAGGCGAAGTCGCCACGCCGCAGCCGCTCGGCGAAGAACTCCACGGCGGCAGGGTCGTCGGGGGAGGGGAGGCGCGCGAAGCCGGCGGCGCGGAGGTCGGCCTCGGTGGCGAGCCCGCACGACTCGGGGTAGTCCCCCTGGTCCTGCGCCATGAGCGTCGCCGTCACCCTGCGGCTCCCGTCTGGGTTGCCGTGCTGCTTGGCGTGGACGAGCTGGATCGGCCGCACGACAGACGCGCTCACGGCACGACCTGCCAGTCTTCGGCAAGGAGGTCGGTTTGGCTCGCCAGCCACGGGATACGAGAACCGTTCGGATAAGCCGGATGCCCAACGGGATACTCGATGTAGACGTATGGGTGCGTCATCTTGCTGTTCTCGTCAGGGCGTTGCAGGAGCAGCCACATGCCCTTGCCGTTCCAGCCGCTCCGGCAGACGCGCCTGCCCGCCTTCAGCAGGCGTATGGCGTCTGAGAAGTCCGTACACCCCTGCGCCGTTGTCATGGACTCCATGGCGCGCCGGGCTGCCGCCCGCCACTCGTCCTTCTCCTCGTCGCAGGCCACCGCCCAGGACGCCGGAGGCGGAAGCATGGCCCCGAACAGCGCCTCCGCGACCTTCTCTGCGGTCGCCGCTCCAGGCACGATGTACCGCAGCACGGGCCGATGGTCGTACCTGCGGGCCTTGTCGCCTGCCATCACGCACCTCCTGGGTGTCAGGGCCTGCTACCGCCAAACCGCTCCCAGCCGCCGCCACGCGCGCAGATCCCGCCAGTACCGCACGCGCCACCACAGGTACAGCCACAGCGGACGCCGCGCACGCATCACGCGCCGCAGGTCGCCGAACGTGACTTCCATGGGCTGGGAACCTCCAGAGGGGTGCAAATTTCTGCGGTTGACGGTGCGTGGTGAAACCCAGGCGCCGGTGCGCAGGGGCGGGTGGGTGTCGCGCGGGCTAGCGGTAATTGAGCGTTATCGCTACCCCGCGTCAGCCGCCTTCGCGGTGCGCTTGCCACCGCGTTTCTGCTGTTCGCCTTGCGGCTCAGGCGTTACGTCAATCACATCGCGTGAGTGCCAGTTGTCATCGAAGGCTACCGTGATTCGTACATCGCCCTGCATGCTTACTGCCAGAGCGTCTCTGCGACCGAACCACTCAGGCCAACGCCGTTCTAACATCCACGCCCAGCGTTGCCAGTCATTCGTGTTGGCGTGCTGCAGCCGATCCGCGCACGCTACCACCGCACCGGCTTCAGCCTCTTTTAGCGCACTCGCTAACCGGCTGTGCAATGTATCTCGCCCGATCGCCAGGTCCGCTCGCCCCTGTGCTTGCCAGTCCGCCAGCGTGCCGTCGCTGACACCCGCCACGGACGCCGCGACCGCGAGCGGGAGGCCGAGGCGCAGCGTGGCGACGATCTGGTCGGTCTTTGCGGCGTCCAGGGTGCAGCGCCGGCCGGGACCGGGTGCGAGGCGGTTCCAGCGTTCCTGCTCGTCCGGTGGCAGGTTGGCGATGAGGTACTTGTCGCGTGTGGCGGCGACCATGGCGCGTTTGGCGCCTCGTGCGCCTTTGGTGCGGCGGCCTGTCGCCGTCGCCACCGCCATCGCGATCGCCTCCCTAGGTGCGTGGTGCGGGTCGGCGGGGGCGTGGCGTGCTGAAGCGTGTGGCCGGTGGTCGGCGGGAACTGGGTGGAGCGCGCGCGCCCGTCGCCTGACGGCTCTGGGCTGCACTGGCGGAAGGTTCCCTTCGGGAACCAATCCGGAATGCGCGCGCGTAGAGCGCCAGGGGGTTTGCCAAGGGCGGGCTCTGGCCGACGGGGGCATGGGGCTCGGCTCCTCACGTTGCCTGCCCGCCAGCCGTCGGCGCCCCGCGCGATGGGTTGTCAGCGCCATCTCGTCGGTGCTTTTGGAAGACCCCACCCCTTGCCATGCCACATCAGGACGTGGCTGTGGCGATCTGTGCGGGTTGGCACCCCAGGCGGGATCACGGGAAGCGGCGCGCCTGGGAGGCCGCGATGCGCAATCTGCAACCCAGAACGGCGCTGCTGCTTCGGAGGCACGGATCGCTTGATTAGCCGGCGCCTGGGTCGCTTATGGAGGGCGTCATGGCACGCGCGGCAGAGCAACGCGAGGTCCGTAAACTCCTCGCGCCCGACTCGCGCGTACGTCAGGTGATGGACGTTCATGTGCTTCTTTGGCTTGCCGCAGAGGCGACACCAACACGGCCGCGACTCCAGGAAGCGGCGGCGCAGTTCATACCAGTGTCGCGTCGTAAGGTATGCGGCGTAGCTACCCGCGACCTCTCCCGTGTCGGCGCACACGATCGGCCGGCCCATATCCCTTCCCCCGCGCCCCCGTTAGGCGCGAACGCCGAGGCCCACGGGGGTAAGCCTCGGCGCCATAGCTCGCGCCCCGCCGGGGATCAGCCGGCGAAGCCTGTCAACCAAACGCAAAGGCCGCCCCGCAGGACGGCCGAGCCAACTCTGGCGAGCATACCCTACGCACACCCGCGCCCGGCTGTCAACCCCATGCCCCTGCGCCGCGTGCGCGCTACGCGCCCTTGCGCCCGCCCGCGCTTGACAAGCCCGGGTGGACGCGCCGTCCCGACCGCTCGTGCTGCAGCGCCCGGCGGTAGTCAGCCGCCTCGACGCCGGCGGCCTCGCACCACATCTCCAGCGCGTCGGCGTCGAACGCGTGGCGCAGGCCGTCGGCATCGTGTCTGTCGACGGGGTGCTCA
>JAKAUG010000057.1 GCA_021827805.1 Bacillota bacterium
GCTCTCCTTGCGTCGCAGGATCTCTGCCGATTTCGGCCCGGGGAGCGGGGTCCTGCGCACGATGCAACCCAAGACGCTGCCTCCTAATCACCGCTTTGCCAGCGGAACACTCCGCTATAGAATACGCTCCACCGCGGAACCGGCAAGGAGGGCCGCGCAACATGGGGAGGGGTGGTGCGGGAGTGGACACGGTTCGCGATTGGACCCGCCTGACGAGCATGGCATCCTGCGCCGGGTGAGCGGCCAAGCAGGCGCCAGGGGACCTGGCGCGCGTGGTTGGTGCGCTGGCCGGCATGTTTCCCGCGGAGACGACCTCCCGCCTCCTGGTTGGCCTTCAGGAGCCGGATGACGCCGCCGTGTATGTGCTCGACGGGACGGGCCTTGTCTTCACCGCCGACTACTTTCCTCCGGTGGTGGACGATGGGGCCACGTATGGCGCGATTGCCGCGAACAACGCCATGAGCGACGTGTTCGCCATGGGCGGCACGCCGCTCATGGCCCTCAACCTGGCCACCTTCCCCGCCGACATGCCGCCCGAGGTCGCGGCGTCCATCCTGCGGGGGGCCGCGGAGCAGGTGCGTGCCGCGGGGGCGATCATCGCCGGTGGACACAGCACCACGGGCGATGAGCCGACGTTCGGCTTGGCGGTCCTGGGAACGGTGGATCCGGAGGCCGTCATCCGCAAGGGCGGGGCCCGGGTCGGTGACCGGCTGGTCCTGACCAAGAGCCTCGGGGTTGGGGTGATCACCACCGCCGGCAAGCAGGGGACGGCCCAGCGGGAGGCGATGGAGGCGGCTGTGGCCTCCATGCTGGGTAGCAACGGTCCCGCCTCCGCAGCGGCGCGCGCCTCGGGTGTGCGCTGCGGCACCGATGTCACAGGGTTCGGGCTGGTGGGCCACGGGATGGAGCTGGCGCAGACCTCGGGTGTCCGTCTGCGCGTGCGCAGCGCGGACCTGCCTCTTCTGCCCGGGGCCCTGGAGCACGCGCGCGCGGGCACCTTCCCCGGGGGTGCCAGGCGCAACGCCGCATACTTCGGGCCCCAGACCGAGGTCGGGGGCGGCGTGGATCCGCTCCTGCGGGATCTGGCCTTTTCCCCGGAGACCTCCGGGGGGCTGCTGTTGGCGGTGCCGCCCGCTCGACTCGCCGGCCTGCTCGGCAGGGCCCCAGGAGCCGTGGAGATCGGTGTGGTGGAGGAGGGCCACGGGATCCTCCTGGTCTGAACTTGACCTTCTCCCACGACGGAAGCTGGGGGCTTGTGGCGCGTCTCTTCGGTCAGCCGCGCAGGCGGCGCCAGAGCAGGCGGACCGTGGTCCCCTCCCCGACGGCCGAGCGCATCTCAAGCCGACCGCCGTGGCGCCGCAAGAGCGCCTGGGTCAGGGCCAGGCCGAGCCCCGTACCGCCCGTGGCGTTCCGCCCCTGGAAGAAGGGGCGGGTCACGTGCGGCAGTTCGTCCGGGGGGATGCCTGGCCCCTGGTCCCGCACCGTCACGATACCCCACGGGCCCTCCCCCTCGGCCTCGAGGACCACGCTGCCTCCGGCCGGGCTGAAGCGCACCGCGTTCTCAAGCACGGAGACCACCGCATCGGCCACCGCCTCCGGCTGGGCGCGCACGGGCACGGGTGCTCCGTCCCGAACCTGGAGCACGACCCCCGCCAGCTGCGCCGCGGCCTGGAGGGCGTCGGCCGATTGGCGGACGACATCCAGGAGATCCGCACGCGGGCGCAGGCGCCATCGCGGGCCCTCCGCCCGGGCCAGAGCGGTCAGGCGGGCGGCCAGCCCCTCGAGCTGCACCGTCTGCTCGCGGATCACGCCCAGGGCCTCCGCGGAGGCCATCCCCTTACCGGCCAGGGCCAGGTCGGCCGACGTGCGGATGACCGTCAGGGGGGTGCGGAGCCGGTGTGAGGCCAGGGCGACGAATTCTGTCCGCTCCCGCACCGCCTGCTCCAGCGGGCGCAGGGCCTGGCTGGCGAGGACAAACCCCGCGGGCAGGGCCACGATCCACCCGGCGGCGGTCAGACCGGCAAGGACCAGGCCGAAGGTGCGCAGGACCCGCGCGTCGTCGCCAGTCGGCATGGACAGCCACCAGATGCCGCCGCTGCGGATGCGGCGCAGCCGGGCCACGGGGGTGCCTCCCGCCGGGGTGACCACCTGAAAGTCGGGCCCGCTCTGCCCCGATCCGGAGATCCAGCTGTACCCAGGAGGGAGGCGCGAGCCCTGCGCGTGGTCGGCGACGCCAGACAGTTGTTCGTGCATCTCTCCCCAGATGGCGCGGCGCGCGGCCAAGAAGGCCCCCGTGGACAGCAGGGCCAGCACCCCGGTGGCCACCAGGGCCCACTGCAGCGCCATGTGCCAGCGGGTGCGGCGGACGAGGGCGGCGTGGCTGTCCAGGACGCGCGGCGCGCCCTTCACAGCTCCTGCCGCTCCCCGGGGCCTTCGAGGCGGTAGCCGACCCCCGGTACGCCGACCACCCGACCGTCCCAGCCCGCGGCGGCCAGCCGCCGCCGCAGGCGGGAGACCGTGGCCTCGGCCACGTTGGCCCTGGGGGCCTCGGATCCCCAGACCCGGTCCAACACCATGCCCCTGGAGACCGGCACGCCGCCCTGCCGCAGCAGGTATTCCAGGACGTCGAACTCGCGCGGGGGGACATCCACCGTGCGACCGGCCACCGTCACCCAGCGGCCCCACGGCTCCAGGCGCAGATTGCCGGCGCGCAGGTGGGTGGCGGCGAGGGTCTGCGGCGGACGCCGCTGCAGGGCGCGCAGTCGGGCCAACAGTTCCTCGAAGGCGAAGGGTTTCACCAGATAATCGTCCGCACCAGCATCCAGCCCGTTGACCCGATCCTCGACCGAGCCGCGGGCGGTGAGGCAGAGCGAGGGGGTGGCGATGCCCGCCTCGCGGAGGGCGCGCAGGGTGTCCAGGCCGCTGCCGTCCGGAAGCATCACATCCAGCACCATCACATCCCAGGTGCCCGCCACGGCGAGATCGTAGGCCGCGCCAGCGGTGCGCGCCACCGTGACGCGATAGCCGTCCGCCTCCAGGCCCCGGCGCAGCACCGGTCCCAGGGCGGGGTCGTCCTCCACCAGCAGCAGGTGCGCCTTGTCCACCCCCCTGGGGCATCATGGTACCACCAACGCCGTTGTTGACCGCGGTGACCCGGGGTGGTAAAAGAGCAACGTTCCGGATCCGGAAGTGTCGTCCGCGGACGACCTTGGAGGCTGGGCAGGTGGCTCTGGAGGCGCGGCGCGCCGCGGCGCTCCTGATGTGGGAAGTCCTGCAGGGCTTCGGCCGGAGGTTGCGCCGCGGCATGGGTTTGCCCTCGGGCGCCCACGATCCGGTTGCCCTGCATCTGCCGGTGCTGCTGGTGCTCTCCCGCCGCGGCCCGCAGCGTCTGGTCGACCTGGCGCGGCTGCTGAACCTGCCAACCAGCACCCTCTCCGAGGGGGTCGAGCGCATGGTGGCCGAGGGCCTCGTGGAGCGGACGCCCAACCCGCGCGACCGCCGCAGCGTGCTGCTCGGTCCCACAGCCGCTGGGCGGGCCCGGTTGCCCGAGCTGTGTCGGGGCGCGCAGAACAGGGCCGAGCAGCTGTTGGAGGCCATGGGCGACGAGGCGGTGCAGCACCTGCTGCTGGGTCTCCGGGCCCTGGCGGACGTGCTGGCCGCGGACGGTCTGGATCCGGATCCGCCGTGCCCGGGTGGCACGCCAGAGGACGCGGAGCACTGAGAGCGGGGGCATGCCGGCATGCAGAGGACTGCGCGAGCCATCGTGATCCAGACCGTGGTCCTGGTGGTGCTGCTTGGCGCGGCCGCGCTCGCGGCCACGTACTGGTACCAGGGGCAGAACTATGTTCAGTCCAAGGACGCCCAGGTCTCCGTGCCCATGGCTCAGGTGGGCTCGCTGGCGGTCGGCGTGCTCACCTCCTGGAACGTGAGCGTGGGGACCCAGGTGACCGCCGGGCAGGTGCTCGGCACCGTGCAGGCCGCTGGGGCGCCAGCCGGCAGCGCGCTCGATCTCACGGCACCCTTTGCCGGCACGGTGCTGGAATCGGACGGGGTCAAGGGCGAGACGGTGGCGCCGGGTGCGCCGCTCGCCTGGATCGGCCGCATGCAGGACATGGGCGTGACCGCCTACATCAAGGAAACGGCCATCCGCCACGTCAGCGCGGGGCAGAGCGTGGATGTCACCGTCGACGCCTTTCCCGGGACGACGTTCAGCGGGACGGTGCAGCAGGTGGGCCTCGCGAGCGCCAGCACCTTCTCGCTTCTGCCCTCCGCCCCGCAGAGTGGGGATTTCACCAAGGTGACGGCGCGGATCCCCGTGCAGATCCGACTGACCGGCTTCGCGGACAACCTGCTGCCCGGTGAGAGCGCGACGGTGCGCATCCACCTGCACTAGCCGCGCCCATGACGAAAGGGGGGTGGGCATGATGGCGGAGCCCGGGGCACCGGCGCTTCCGGCGGGCGGGCCGGGGGGCCCGTCCGCCGGCGAGGTGCACGCCATGGAGCACTGGGGGCCTGCCCTGCTGGCCCTGGTGGTGGGTGCCTTCATGGCGCTTCTGGATTCCAGTATCGTGAACGTTGCCATCCCCACCATGGAGCACGTCTTTGGGGTGAACACCAGCCAGGTGGAGTGGGTTGTGACCATCTACCTGCTGGCGCTGGGTGTGGTGGTCCCCGCGTCCGGTTGGCTGGGGGACCGCCTGGGATACAAGCGCCTGTATCTGCTCTCGCTGCTGGTGTTCACCATCGGCTCCGGGCTCTCCGCGCTCTCCTGGAGCCTGCCGGTGCTGATCGGGGCCCGGGTGATCCAGGCGCTGGGCGGTGGCATGATCATGCCCACCACCATGTCCATGGTCTTCCGGCTGATCCCCCGCCGCAACCTGGGGGTGGCCACGGGCTTCTTCGGCATGTCCATGCTCCTGGCCCCGGCCCTTGGGCCCACCATCGGCGGCTACCTGGTGCAGTACACGAACTGGCGCTGGATCTTCACGATCAACCTGCCCGTGGGGGTCTTCGGGCTCCTGCTGGCCTCCGCCGTGCTGCCGGAGTTCGCCGAGCACGAGCCGGGCCGGTTCGACCTCTGGGGCTTTCTCACCTCGGCGAGCGGGCTCTTCGCGCTGCTGCTGGCCCTCAGCGAAGGGCAGACCTGGGGCTGGCAGTCGCCGGGGATCATCTGGTTGCTCTATGGGGCAGGGGTGGCCCTGTTGGCCTTCGTTTGGATCGAGCTTGCGGTGGACCGCCCGCTGCTCGACCTGCGCACCCTGGGTTACAAATCCTTCCTGGCAAGCCTGATCTTTGCGGTTGGCGTCAACATCGCCCTCTTCGCCGGGGCGTTCTTCATCCCGGTCTTTCTGCAACTGGTGCGGGGCCTGACACCGCTCTCCACGGGGCTGATCCTCATGCCGGGCGCCCTCGCGACCGGGATCATGATGCCGGTCGCGGGACGCATGTATGATCGCATCGGTCCAGTGGTCCCAGTGCTCCTGGGAACGGTCCTGCTGACGCTCGGGAACTACCTGCTGCGGGACATGTCGCTCCAGACCCCGCGCATGATGATCGTGTGGTGGATGGTGGTACGGGGCCTGGGCATGGGGCTGGCGATGATGCCGGCGACCACGGCGGGGATGTCCGTTATCCCGCCGCGTCAGGTCGGGCGGGCCTCGGCGTTGAACAATATCGTGATGCGCATCGCCGGGTCCTTCGGCATCGCGGTGCTCACGGTGCTGCTCAACGATGGCACGGCCACACAGTCCGCCCGCCTGGCCCAGAGCTTTGTCCCGGGCACGCCGGCCGCCGCGCAGCTCCAGAGTCTGACCGCCCATGCCGGATCGGCGGGAGCCGCCACGATCCTGAGCGAGCTGGCCGGGTACGTGAGCGCCCAGGGCTTCACGTTGGAGCTGGACCACCTGTTTGTGCTGCTCTCCGGCGTCGGACTGATCACCGTGGTGCCGGCCCTGTTCCTGCGCAAGGGCATGTACGGCGGTCAGGGCGCCGGGGCGCCTGTGGACTGAGCGGGAGGTGTTCCGGTGGCCGCTCCGTGGCTGATCATGGGGCTGGTCCTGGTGATCATGACGATCGGCCTGGCGGTGGACCTCTCTCTGGGTGGGGGCGGGACAGGCGCGCCCGAGGCCGATCCGACCGTCGCTGCCCCCCAGGTGCGCCTGCCCGCTCCGTGGTACGACCCCCTGGCCGAGCGCGCGGAGGGTTGGGCGCTGCTGGCGCCCAGCGGCAGGATCGTGGCCACCAACCTTCCCGAGAGGGCGGCCCTGCTGACCGCGCTCCTGGCGGTGCTCCGTCTCGGGAGCGAGCAGGGGGGTTGGCACACGGCCCTGCTGCAGGGCCCGGAGGCCGCCCTGTTGGCGCGGCTCTCGGCCCGCGGGGCCCTGCTGGCGGTCCTGGCGCGGGGCGAGGTGGATGCCGCCGCCCTGGGCGCCGCCATGTCCACGGCGCTGGAACGGGTGGAGGAGCGTTGGGACGATCTGGTCGGACCGGCCCCGACCACGCCAGGCGTTCCGGAGGGCGCCGCGCCGCCCGCCTGAAGTACGCTTTGCTCCTCGAAGATGCCCTGGCGTGTCCTGTATCCGAGGGGCGTGTGCACGATGGTGTCCGTCCCGTGACGGCACGCGTGCTGATCGACGGGGGTCACGCCGCGGGTCGAGTCGGTCGACCGCGTCTACCTGAACGGCCACGTCCCCAAACCGCGGCATCCCGGTGGCGTCCACGGCTGGCTGCGGGAGGTCCGTGGGTTCCCCGTAACTGCTCAGGTCCCCCGCGATTCGGCAGGGGGAACAGGCGCCGCACAACGTGACGACGGTGCAGCAGCCTGATGCCAC
>JAKAUG010000494.1 GCA_021827805.1 Bacillota bacterium
CGTCTGTCGGCATCCTCGCCGCCGGAAAGCTCCTGGGCCCCATGGCGATCACGGGAATGGCCCTGCAGATCGGCAATGCCGTTGTGCGCGCCAACCCCGTGCTGCTCAGGGCGGCCCAGGACTTTGCCGCCCATATCCAGCTCGTCAACGACGCCATGACGCATGCATTCCAGCGCCTGGGGTCCTGGCTGTCTCGCGAGGCCGCGGCTGCGGGCGCCACCATAGGGGCGGCCGGCAAGCGCCTTGGGGACGCCCTCCAGGCCCTCGGGCCGGAGGCCCGTACAGTCTTTCAAGCCGCCGGGACTGCCATCGGGGGAGCCGCCTCCGCCATGTGGCGCTCAATTGAGCACCTTGGGACTCAGGTACGGAGCGCCATCACAGGCGCGGCGACCGCCATGGATGCCGATGTCTCCACTCTCGTGCGCGCCGTCGAGCGCTTCCCGGCCCAGATCGCGACGGGCATCGCGAGTGCGGCGGCGGCCCTGACGCAGGACGCCGAGACGTGGTCCGGGCAGGTGCTGTCGGCCATCACGGGCGCGTTTGGAAGCCTGGGCCCGGATATCCAGGGCGGCCTTGGCACCCTCCTGCACGGCGCCGTCACGGGCCTCATGGCGAATGTGTCGGGTGTCGAGGGGGCGGCCCTGGGGGCCATGTCCAAGATCCCGCTGGTGGGGGGGTTCGCGGGCGCGGGTGCCGCGCAGGCCCAGTTCATGAGCCAGATGCTCCAGCAGGTCCCCAACGCGCCCCTCGGCGGACCCATGACCCACCAGACCGAGAGCGCGGGGAGCGCCACCGTCAACATCTCCATCCCGGCCCAGGTGGCGCCCGACGTCCGCACCCTGGCCGAGCAGGTGGCGCGCGAGATCGTCATGTCCCTGAAGCTCCGCGGCAACGTGGACCTGTCGTTCTAGCCCCTAAACCCAACCTTCCGGGAGGAGACCCCACATGGCCGTGGACATCCTCCTGGAGGGTGTGAGTTACATCGCGGGCTCCCTGCCGGGGACCTGGATGGTTGACCTCCAGAGCGTGTCGGTGGACCTGGACATCGCGCTCCAGCAACCCCGGGCCTCCTTTGTGGTCCGAATCTGGGACCAGGCGATTCCCCGCCCGATGGCCGGCAACGAGGCCGTGTTTCTCGGCAATGCGGGCGAGCGCGAGTTCGGCGGCATCCTCGCGCAGGTCGAGGAGACCGAGATCGAGCCCACCATCATGGAGTACCGCTGTACGTGCGCCGACTACACCAAGTGGTTCGACAGGCACCTGGTGCGCGACACCTTCCAGGCCCAGACCGCCGGGGCCCTGATCCAGAGCATCGTGGCCACCTACGTCAACACGCCCGGCAACAGCAGGACATTCACCACCAACAACGTGGCCGCCAACAGTCCCGTGGTGCCCCTGATGCAATGGGTCTACATGGCCCCCTCGCAGGTTGTGGGGCAGCTCGCCCAGATGACCGGGTGGGGATTCTACATCGACGACTACCGGGACGTCCACTTCTACCCGACGCAGCAGTTCCAAAGCCCACTGCCGCTCAACACGCTGGACGCTGACGACCTGTACAGCAACCCGACGCAGGCGGGCGGGACCGGAGAGGGGGTCTATCCGGACTGGATCGACCTGGACATCTCCGAGGACGTGTCCCAGATCAAGAACCGGTGCTTTGTGACCGGCATCTACGTGGCCAGCCAGAGTCTGTTCCAGGAAACCAAGTTGGGCGACGGCGTCACGACGGTGTTCACGATGGGGTATCAGGCGCCCAACGACGTGACGAAGATCACGGTCTCGGTGGGGGGCACGCCCTACCAGATCGGTCTGGATTTCATCAACAGCACGCCCGGAGGCACCTGCCAGGACAACGTGGCCTACGTGAACTTCACCCAGCAGACCATCCGGTTCTGCACGGCTCCCGCGAACGGCGCCCAGATCGTCGTGGCTTATTACCCGATGCTTCAGACGGCCGTCATGCAGGAGAACACGCAGGCGCAGGCGCTTATGGCCGCCAGGGATGGAACTGACGGGATCTACGAGTACAACCGCATGGACCCCAGCCTGTCAGCGGAGCTGCCCGCGCTGGCCAACCAGCGCGCGCTCATGACGCTCTACAAGTACGCCTACCCCTACATGTCCCTGCATTTCCGGTCCTACCTGCAGGGGTGGCGGCGCGGCCAGTGGTTCTACCTGAGCAGTGCACGCCGCTGGGACGGGGCCTACCAGAGCGCCAACGGCACCCAAAAGCCGTTCTACGTGACCCGGGTCCAAAAACGCATCATTCAGGCCATCGCGGGCGTGTGGACGTGGACCTACGACGTGGACGCGGCGTCGGTGCCGTTCGAGATTTGAGGGGGAACGTCGCATGCCGGCCGGCACAAGCCCCAACCTACTGGCCTTCGCGCTCCAGAACGCGCTGCAGCGGGCGCACCCGCAGCCCATGCCGTCCAACATGGTCATCACGCTCGTGGCCGGTCCCTACGCGGGCAACGCGGTCGGGCAGTCGCGCGATGTGACGGCGGCTGCGCATTCCGTCGCTGCCGAGACCTGGAGCGGCGGATGGGTGTGGGGCGCTGGGGAGTACCACTGAGGGAGGCCACGGCATGTCCGCTGTCGCGCGCCTGAACGAACCCGCCATGGCCGTCTCGGGCTACGTCACCGCGTGGCTGCGTTCCCCAGGCGGCGCATGGGTCCAGTCGGGTCCTCCGGTCCACAACATCGCCACGAACTGGGCGCTCCAGACGCTGGCTTCCTGGTATCTGGGCGTGTCCAACGTGCCCGGCAGCCCCAACGCCATTCTGGCTCCGACGTACGTGGCGCTCGGGATCGGGAGCGGGACCGCATCCACGACGGACCTGTTCGGGTGGGCCGAGCAGTACGGGACACGCACGCCGATCAGCTACACAGCCCTCTACCAGGGCACCACAGCCCAGGCGACGGCCTCCTACCAGAGCACGCAGGCGAACGGCACCTGGTCCGAGGCCATGTTCTTCGATTCCGATGTGGGGGCGGCTTCGGTCGGGGCGGCGGGCGTGTTGGCAGGTGCGACATCGCTCCCGCTGGCCTCGGGCGCTCCAGCCGTGACGGGGGGCAGCATCGCGGGCCAGTACGAGACCATCTACCTCAACGACGCCACCCACCCAGAATACTGCTCCATCGCCACGACTGCGGCTGCGGGTGCGCCCTCCTGGACCCTGCAGGCGGGTTTGAAATACGCGCACGCGGCCTCCACCCCCATCATCGTGTTCGGCGGCAACCTCTGGGCCCACAGTTCGATCAGCGTGGCCAAGGCGGCAGGGCAGCAGCTTTCGGTTCAGTGGTCGGTGCCGTTCGCGGCTCAGGCGTAGCGCCGGAGGAGGATGCAAGGTGCCAGCCCTGTACAAGGTCTCCAGCGGCGGAAATCCGTTCGCCCACGACATCAACCGCACGAGCGATCTGTTGTCGGGCGCCCTGGACCCAGGGCCGTTGGCGGTAGCGGGGGCAGCGGCTTCGCCCGGCTCCGCGCCGGGTGGCCCCACGCTTTCTGCTGGCTCGGTGACCAGTACTGGTCGCACCTGGGCGGCCTACTGGATCACCGGGGACATCAACCCGGCCTCGCCTGCGTCGCCGCTCGTCAACGGCACCACCCTCCTGGGCCCCACGACCGCCAGCACCGCTCTCTCCAGCCAGCAGGCCACCTTTTCGGTCCCTGCGGGCGCTCCGCCGCAGGCCATCGGTTGGGGCCTCTGCGCGACCCCGCAGGGCAGCGGCACGTTCTACCTCGTGCAGGAGGCGTTCCTCGGCACCTACGGCGGCACGTGGCCCCAGATCACGGACAACACGCCCGATAGCGGCCTCACGACCCTCGCGCCCTCGACCAACACGACCGGCACTCCGGTGACGTTTGGCGGGGGCGTGACCGCGCAGGCACCCGACGCGGCCTCGGAGGCCCTGACGGTGGTGGCAGACAGCAGCCAGAGCGCCTACATCGTCAAGGTCGTGCGGTCGGGCACGACGCTCCTGTACGTGGACAACCTCGGCAACGTGTGGGCCAATGGTGGCATCACGTCGTTTGCCTCCCTGGTGAGCCAGGGCCAGATGTCGACCGGAGTCGGGATCGAGATCACGGCCCAGACGGCCGTCCCCGGCACGGCCGCGACCCCGCAGCTGTTTCGCAACAGCAGCACCAACACCCTGGACCTCGTGATGGACAGCGCGGGCCTGCACCTGGTGCCGCAGAACACCATCGGCTACTCCGCTCCGGTGGCGACGGTGGACCAATCGGGCAACGTGACGGCCCAGGCGGGGACGTTCGGTGGTCCCGTCGCACTCAACGCCGGTGGCACCGTCCCCAGTGGCCAGGCCTTGACCAACAGCGGCACGATCAGCGGCGGCTACATCGACGCTGGCGGCGACCAGCTTGTCGTCAACTCTGACTTCAGCCAGGTCCATTCCACCGCGACGCTCTTCCTGGACAGCCTGACCACCAGCAACGCCTGGACCACCCAATCCGGATCGTTCACGTTCGCCGCCACCGTCGCGGCCCCCACCGTCGCACCCTCCCTCACCGCTACCGGCAGCGGCACTGGTCTGGCGGCTGGCACCTACACCGTGGGGTACACGTACACCAACGCCTACGGCCAGACCACCCTGAGCCCGACCGCCACCGTCACCATCACGGCTGGCCAGGAGGTCCAGGTAGCGGCCATTGCGCTCCCCGATGGCGTGACGGGCATCGACTACTACATGAGCACCGCCGCTGGCGGGACCACGCTCGGGTACTGCACGGCCAGCAATGGTGCGGTGACGAACCTGACGGCGGTGGGGGATGCGACCGCACCGCCGACGACCAACACGGCTACGCTGGGTGCGACGAGTGGCGCGGCAGGGTCCATGGCCACGGCGGGCAACCCCAACTGGGTGCCGCTGACGGCGTCGAGCGGCGGTGACGCGCTGCCACTGACCGCTCAGGTTACATTCACGACTCCTTCTGCGCTTCCTAGCGGCACAGATTTGATGGAGGTTGACCTGGCCGAATCGTTTGCGAACCGCTATCGAGTGTTGGTCGATGAGGGCACCAATGCACTGATGCTAGGTCACTCCGTGAACAGCATTTGGTCCCAAGATGCCTCTGTGGCCTTCACGCCATCCCCCTCCACCACCTACACCATCGTCCTCGAACTATCCACCAGCGCGGTGTCGCCAAACCTCACCGCCAATCTCTACAGCGGCACCGGCACTGGCGGCACCCTCCTGAAGACGCTGACGTACACCGACACGTCGCTGGCAGGGCCGTTCCTGCTCGGCGTGGGCGGCGATACGGGCGTCGTCATCACGGACGCCAGCGTGACGGGGCCGTGGCCGGACCACTGGGGGACGAATATCAATAGCGCTTCGTGGTCCCTGTCCTTGGTGCCCAGCGGTGGCCCGTTTGGAGATACCGCCGTGCAATACACTGTGCCGGTGGACAACGGTTGGTGGGTATTACAATCCAACAATATCCCTGTGGTGTCTGGACAGACATACACGGTAAGTTTGTGGGCTAAGGCTACGGCAACCGCGACACTCGGTCTCGGGTTTCAAACTACCTTCGGGACAGACGGGTTCTTTCAAAATATAAGCCTGACAACTGCGTGGCAACACTACAGTGTGACTGGTCAAGCTACTGCAACAGTTGACAGCTTCCTTGCATACATCACTGCTACCGATATCCCCATTACCATCGCCGACGTGCGCGTGGAATGGGGCAGCACCGCCTCCGCCTACGCGCCACAGTCGCCGCGCACCTACGACGCGCCCGTGGACCTGAGCGGGCTGGCGAGCGGTGTGCCCGCGATCATGCTGCCCAGCGGCGGCGCCCAGATCACGGGACCCGCGACGTTCGAGGACAGCATCGTGTTTGCGGCGGGAATCAACGGCACTGGCAGCGTCGGCAGCCTATCCGTCCCGGCCCCCAACGTCACCGGGACCCTCACGAACACGCAACTGGCGGGCCCGCTCCTCTCCAGCCTCACCTCGACCAACGGCCTAACGGCTACCAACCCCACGGGCGTGGGGGCGGCGTCGTATGCGATCGTGCTCGATGGCAGTACGCTCAGCCTCAACAGCAACGGCCTGAGCCTGAACCTGGCGAGTCCCAACTCGTGGGGAGGCCCGCAGGCCTTTGCAGCGGGCTTCACCCTCCCTGCTGGCCAGACCGCTGTTTTCGACGGCAACATGGATGGCAACGGCAACACCGGCACCGTGTTTGCCGGCGTCGGGATGCCGAGCTCCATGCACGCCGAGGACCCGACGGTCAACAGCACGGAAGTGTCCAGTGGAGGCGTCGTGACTGTTACCGCTACGACCGATACCGAGGTGGCGACTTACACCACCAGTAGTGTCTACCAGTACAGCCGATACCTGAATGTGGGGTTCGAACTCGCCATCGCGGCCTCGGGCGGCGGAAACATCACTGGGAACTCCTCCATCGGCGGCACGAACGGCCCGTCTCACAACCTGACGTTGACCGGCTCCGGTCAGCAAATCTGGACGGACACCTACGACTACGGAGGCGCAGGGACATTCGGGGTGCTGACAGTGGGGTTGTGGTCCTACATCTCCGATAGCAACACCAATGACACCGCCTCCATCAACGGCGTGTACCAGGTCAAGCAACTGGGCCTCACGCTTGGCAATGCGGCCCTTGTCGGGACATCGGTGTAGCGGCTTAGGCGGAAAGGAGGTGTCACGACATGCAGCAGGTGACGCCCTATGTGGAGCACGGCCCCGACGGGACCGAGTTCGTTGCCGCCTACGGGACATCCGGGACCACAAGCCGGATGCCGTTCGTGGCCGCGGGGCCCCCGAGG
>JAKAUG010000006.1 GCA_021827805.1 Bacillota bacterium
TCGGTCCCTTGGGCGAGACCGTGACGGCGTCCACCTCGCCGAGCCAGGCTGGCGCGCGACTGCCCTGCGTCTCCACGTGCAGCCAGAGGCCCTGGTGGTGCGCGGCTCGGATCAGCGGGCCGGCGTCCTGCAGGGCCGGATTGCCGCCGCTGATCGTCACCCGCTCGCAGTGCGGGTCCATCGCCATCAGGCGGCCAATCACCTCCGCGGAGCGCAGGCGCTCGACCGGCGCCAGCTCGCCGGGCCGCCAGGTGAAGGCCGAGTCGCACCAGGTACACGCCCAATCGCAGCCCGCCAGGCGCACGAACATCGTTCGGCAGCCGGCCAGGCGACCCTCGCCCTGCAGGGTCGGGCCGAAGATCTCGACCACGGACAGCGGGCGTTCGTCGCCGTTCACGGCTCCAGGACGACCTCACTGCGCTTGGTTTCCCGCACCGTGACGCGCAGCACGCGCGGGCGGTTGGGGAGGGCGTCGAGGGCGTTTTGCAGGCGCGTGGCCAGGACAGCGGCCAGTCGCTCGGCCGTGGGGCGGTGGCCGTTGCCGGCCAACTCGGGGTCGTCGTTGAGGTCGGTGTGGTCAGGCGCGCTCAGGATGCGCCGCACGAGCGCGAAGTCCACAACCATGTCCTCGGCCAGTTCCTCGGCGCCGACGACCGCCTCCAGGCTCCAGTTGTGACCATGGGGCTTTGCGCACGGCCCAGGGTATCCCGGCAGGTGGTGGGCCGCGGAGACCTGATCGACGAGGACCCGGACTACCCAGCGCACGGTGCTGCCCCCTTGGACGCGAGCCGCCGGGCGGTCGCGATCTCCTCGGCATACATCTCGGTCTTCTCCACCGGGGTCTCGATGATCAACGGCAGCCCGGACAAAAAGGGATGCGCCAGGATGGCGCCAAGGCCCGCCTCGCCGAGTTCACCCTGGCCGAGGCGCGCATGGCGGTCCCGGTGGCTGCCGAGCGGGAACTTGCTGTCGTTGAGGTGGAGGGCTCCGATCCAGGCGCGGCCGACACTGGCGTCAAACGCCGCGAGCATGGCGTCGATGCCCTCGGTCGTGCGCAGGTCCCAACCGGCGGCGAACAGGTGGCAGGTGTCCAGGCACACCCCCAGGCCGTCGGGTCGGCCCACGAGGTCCAGGACCGCGCCAAGCTCCCCGGGCGTGGCCCCGACCTCCCCGGTCTGGCCCGCCATGCCCTCCAACAGCAGGTGGCAGCGGTCCGGCCCGGCCTGGGCCAGGGCGGCGCGGACGCCCGCGGCCACGCGCTCCAGGCCCTGTGGCCGCTCGGCCTCGGGAACATGCCCCGGATGCAGCACGATGGCGGCGGCGCCAAAGGCGTGGCAGCGCAGCAGGTCCTCGGCGACCACCCGCACGCCGAAGTCCCAGATGCTGCGCTCGGAGCCCAGATTCACCACGTAGGGCAGGTGTCCGACCAGCGGCCCCATGGCGTGTTCGGCCTGGAACCGCCGCCACTCGGCGAGCTCGTCGGCGCCGATGGTGCGCGCGGCCCCACCCCGCGGGTTGCGCGTGTGGAAACCGAAGGTGTTCGCCCCCAGGGCCAGGGCCTGTCGTCCGGCCGCGGGCAGGCCGGCGCTGATGCTGAGATGGGCCCCGATGCGCACGGGCTGCGCTCCCTTCCCGAGACCGTCCGGGACCGGTCGCACGTTGTCGGTACGGTGATACAATAGCACGACCTGTCCTGGCGAGCCGCGCGCGAGCGACCAAGGGAGTGTGGGTGTGGCGGATCTGCGGACGAAAATGGAGGCTCTTCTCCGTGTGGGACGGCACCTGCCTCAGAATCCTGAGTTGACCTTTCTGCTCGGCTTCTTGGCGGGCAATCTGAGGCGCGTGCACTTCGTGCGCACCGTGGAGGGCGCGCCCATCGCCATCTCGCTCTCAGCCAGCCGGCGCACGCTGTGGCCGGGCTCCATCTTTGAGGCGACCCTGCACCACGTCCCCGTGCCGATGCCCGGGGCCCTGGTGTCCGCACTGGCGGAGACCGCCGAACCCATCTGCGTGCACGTGACCCTGGACGACCCCGTGGACGGCGCCTGGATCGAGCCGCTGCTCGTGGACTCCTACGCCGACGTGCAGGGGGAGGATCCCCATGCGACGCTGCAGAGCCGGATGGTCGGGCTACGCAACCAGATCGACCAGCAACTGGACATCTACCGCGAATGCCGGCGCCTGCTGACGGAGGGAGCCGGGGAGGACGAGAGCCGGCTGCAGTTCTTCCTGGGCCTGGCCCAGACGGAGATCGAGGGCCTGGGACGCCAGCTGAGCGGGCTCAACGGTGAGCTGGAACGACGGGGCAAGGGTGACGGCACTGCGTAGGGCCCCCGGTCCCGCCAGGACGGCGGGCGGCGCCTGTGGCGCTGCCCGCGCGGGAAGCGGTATGTTCCGCCCAAGATCGTCGATCGTTCGGGGGAGGCCCGCGCGTGCCGTTCGCCCCGCCCTCGATCCGCCGCCGGGAGGTCCCCTTCCGCGCAGCGCTCGGCCCACGACCTGGCCTCGGCCTTGGCGTGACCGCCATCTTCCTGTACTGGCTCAGCCTGTATCTCTTTGTGCCCGTGCTCGCCCCCCAGGCCCACCGCCTCGGGGCTGGCGTGGGCGGCGTGGGGCTGGTGCTGGGCGCCTACGGCTTCGTGCAGTTCCTGCTGCGCGTGCCGACCGGGGTCTGGTCGGACCGCCTGGGCCGCAGGCGGCCCTTCCTGCTGGCGGCGCTGGTGGCCTGCGCCGTGGCCGCGGTGGGGATGGCGCTGGCGCCAAACCCGCTGGTCCTCGGGATCTTTCGCGGGGTGTCGGGACTGGGCGCCTGCGGTTGGGTGGCCATCACGCTGCTGTTCGCCGAGTTCTTTCCGCCTGAGGCCACCGCACGGGCCTTCGGTCTGGTGGGCTTCCTCTCAAGCGGCTCCCAACTGGTCGGCATGTTCCTGGGCGGCATGCTGGCGCAACTCGGCGGGTACCGCCTGTCCTTCTTCGGTGCGGCCGTGGCCGCGCTGGTGGGCCTGGGGGCCGCCGTCGCCGTGCGCGAGCCACCACAGCGCGCCGCCGGGGAACCGCCCGCCCCGCTGCGCCTGCGGCTGGCCGTGGTCCGGCGTCCGAGCGTGCAGGTGGCCTCGGGTCTGGCGGTCGCCTCGCAGTTCGTGCTCTTTGTGACCTCATACGGCTTTGTGCCGTTCTTGGGCGCCACGCGCTTTGCGGCAGGCGGTGCCGCGCTCGGCGTCCTGACGGTGTGCGCGGGTCTGCCGCAGGCCCTGACCTCGCTCGGCAGCGGGGTTCTGGCGGCGCGGCTGCCCGCCAGAACGATCGCCCTGGTGGGATTCCTGGTGGCGGCCGGGGGCACGGCCGCCCTGCCGTGGGTACCGACGCTCCCGGCGCTGGACGCCGCGGCGGCGGTGGTGGGCGCGGGCCTGGGACTGATCGGGCCCACCCTGATGACCACCGCCGTGCGGGACTGTGAGCCGGCGCTGCGGGGCAGCGCGATGGGATTTTACCAGTCCATCTACGCCATCGGCATGTTCGGCGGGCCCGCGCTGTCCGGGTGGGTGGGGACGCACCTGGGTATGGGCGGGCTGTTTTCGACCACGGCCGCGCTGGCCATGGTGGCCGGCGGTCTCTCCTTTCGCCTGCTCGGCGCTCGGCGGCCGCTCCGGGCTGCCCACTAGGCCGGGGCGGTCGCCCCTCAGCGCAGGTGGAACATGTCCAGCAGCAGCGCGGTGATTCCTGAGGCGATCAGGGGCCCGGTGGGGACCCCGCGCAGGACGATCGTGCCCAGGACCGAGCCCACGATCAGACCGACGAGGGCCGCTGGGTAGCTCTGCAGGAACTGCACGCCGCCGCGCCCGAAGTACGCGGCGGCGGCGGCCACCCCGACCGCGATCAGACCCGAGGGGCGCAGCAGTTCCCCCGTGAAGCCCGCCAGCGAAAGCTGGCCCGCGGCCACCGGGGCCATCAGGCTCACGATGAGCAGGAACACCCCGACCGTGGTGCCGTGCTGTCCGACCCACTGGATCAGGGTCCCCATCCTGCCCAGGGTGAGCAGCAGCAGGGCGGCTGAGGCGGCCACGATCAGGGGGTTTCTGCCCACCAGGCCCAGGGCCAGGCACACCAGCAGCACCACGACGGCGTCCAGCACGCCACCACCTCCAGGGGCCGTCCCCTCCCGTCCGTATGACGGCCGCTCCCGGGCCATGCCGCACCCCTCACATCCCGTGCTCATACGCTGCGGGCACGGTGGGCGGCGCTCTCCGGGGGGGGGACTCGATGGTGGCGGGTGGCGACGAGGGCTCGCGCGGGCGCGATGGATTCGGCGGTGCCTGGGACGGGGTGTGCCCCTTCCCGATCCTCGGGCGCACGGTCAAGCCGCGCCAGCGCGGGTTGACCATGGTCATCGACAAGGGGCTGGGGCTGGAGGCCACGCGAGACCTGCTGGACCTGGCGGGTCCCTGGGTGGACCTCCTCAAACTGGCGTTCGGCACGACCGCGTTCTATTCCGAGCGCCAACTGCGTGCCAAGATCGAGATGGCACGCGCGTCGGACGTGCTCATCTACCCCGGCGGCACCTTTCTGGAGGTGGCGGTGGTGCAGGGCAAGGGACGCGAGTTCGTCGCCCGCTGTGCCGACCTGGGGTTTGGGGCGTTGGAGGTGTCCGACGGCACGATCCAGATGTCGGCGCACACGCGCTACCTGCTCATGGACCTGGCGCGCGCGCGCGGGATGGTGGTGCTCAGCGAGGTGGGCAAGAAGCATCCGGCGGACCGCGTGCCGCAGAGCAACATTCGCCAGCAGGTGGTGGCGGACCTGGAGCACGGGGCCTGGCGCGTGATCGTGGAGGGCCGCGAATCCGGCAAGGGCGTCGTCATCTACCGGGACGACGGCTCGATCGACGAGAGTGAGATGGAGAACCTGGTCCAGGCCGTGGATGATCCGAACCGGTTGATCTGGGAGGCCCCGCTCAAGAACCAGCAGCAGGACCTGATCCTGCGCTTCGGCACGAACGTCAACCTGGGGAACGTGCAGGTCTCCGACGTGCTGTCTCTGGAGGCCCTGAGGGTGGGTCTGCGCGGAGACACCCTGCGGGCGGCCATCCTCTCGAGCACGATCCCCAGCAGCAACCACGTGGACGCGGATCCGGAGGAGGGTTAGGCGGGCAGGGGGCGCTCAGCCCCCGCGGACGGGGCGCCGGGGTTCTGGCCCACCCTGCAGCGCGCGCAGGACCCCGGCGGCCACCCGGGCGGCGATGCGGTCCTGGGCCTGCTCCGTCAGCCCGGCCACGTGCGGGGTGAGGATCAGCCCTGGGACGCCGCGCAGCGGATCGGGGTCCTGGGGCGGTTCGACCTCGCGCACGTCCAGGGCCGCGCCGCCCAGGTGTCCCGAACGCAGCGCCGCCGCCAGCGCGGCCTCGTCCACCAGGCCGCCGCGGGCGGTGTTCACCACCAGGGCGCCCCGCGGCAGGCGCGCCAGCGCGGCCGCTCCCAGCAGGTGGTGGGTGACCGGGGTCAGGGGACAGTGCAGACTCACGATGTCCACCTGGGGCAGGAGGTCCTCCAGCCCAAGCATGGGGACCCCGAGCCGCTCGGCATCCGCGCGCGTGCGCTCCGTCCCCGAGGCGAGGACCGTCATGCCCAACGCCTGGGCTCGCACGGTGAGGGCCGAGCCCACGGCGCCAAAGCCCACCACCCCCAGCCGCCGGCCGCACAGTTCGAACCCGCTGTATTGGTGGCGCCGGGCCCAGGCCGGTCCCGGCATGTCGAGCCAGACCGCCTCGATCCTGCGGGCCAGCGCCAGGCTCAGCAGCAGGGCGAACTCGGCGGCCGAGGAGGCGTTCTCGCCGGCGGCGTGCACAAGCTGGACCCCGGCCGCCTCCAGGGCAGGCAGGTCCACGTTGTCCAGGCCCGTACCCAGGCGACCGACCACCGCCAGGCGCGGGGCGTGGGCCACGAGCTCGCTGTCGACGCGGCAGCGGTTGCGCACGACCAGGCCGGCGGCACCCTCCAGGGCCTCGAGCAGCAGGGTTCGCTCGGCGCCGAGGGATGGGTCGTACTGGACCGAGACCCCGTCCGACAGGATCTTCAGCCCGGACGGGGCCATGAACTCCGCCACCACGACCCGCATGGCGCCCACCCCCGTCCAGACTATGTGCGGACCTGCCCAGGGGCCCCAGCGTTTGACCGGGCCGACGGGCGGACCTATGCTGCAGAGCAGGTGAGACCCTGTGGGGGGGACGGCGGTGTTCGTTCCGGATGAGGAGGCCGCCCGCCTGCTGGAGCGCTGGCTCGAGGCCACGGATCTGCGCCTCGTGCGGGATGTGTGGCCCGGCTGGGCACCCGCCGGGATCGGCTTCGGCCTTGTCCTGCCGCATGCCGGCGGCACCGTGCTGCGTGGGCTGGTCCACCAGCCTGGCCAGGCGGTGGCCGCCCGAGGGAGCGGTTCCCTCCCCGGACTGAGCCATGTGGAGCCGGAACGCGGAGAGCGCCTGGGCCTCGGCGCGGGGGACGCCGCTGCCGGGCCCATCTGCTTCGCCTCCCTGGACGGCCAGGACATCGTGCTCTGGACCGGAACGGGCCAGGACACCCCCGGGTTGGCCCGGGCCATCCTGGCGGCGGCCTTCGCCCGTTGGTGGACACAGTCCCTGCCCGAGGGGGTGCTGGAGGCCTCCTGGGGCGTCGATGGCGCCCCCGCGTCCGTGGAGGATGTCGCGCTGGGGACCTTGGAGGGGCGCCTGCTCGCCGATGCGCTGGGGGCCCGCGGGAGCCGCGCGGCCGACGATGCCGCCCTGCGGCGCTGGCCCGCAGGAT
>JAKAUG010000467.1 GCA_021827805.1 Bacillota bacterium
CGCACCACGCTTTTATCCGTCCACGAAGACCTGCTCGGCCTGCGGCCATATCAAGGACGAGATGCCGCTTGGCGAGCGGGTCTTCCGGTGCGAGGCGTGTGGGGCAGAGATCGACCGAGACCTGAACGCGGCGCGGAACCTCGTGTCGCTGGTCGCCGGGAGTTCCCCGGAGACTGTAAACGCCTGTGGAGCAGAAGGCTCTGGCCAGGAGAACTGCCTGGTGAAACCGGCTGCTGTGAAGCAGGAACCTTTGAGTCGGCAACCGGCCGCTGTGGCGGCCGGAAACAAAAGACTATGAAAAGGGGAACGGCTTACGCTGGATCAGGCGGCGACCGAGCGTCTGCAGAGCCTGGATGCCTCGTTCCTGTCGCTGGAGCGCTTTGAAGTCCAGGCCGCGGCCTGCCGGGACGCCGTCCTCGGTGCCTGCCCGGGGGATGTGCGCGCCGTGCTCGTGCATGGCTCCTGCCTGCCCGCCGCATACGGGGGCAAGGGGGGCTTTGCGCCCGGCTTCTCCGACTTCGACTGCCACCTCCATTTGGCCTCGGAGCGCATGCGGGGGCCGCGGGAGGCGGATCTCGAGACGGCACTGGCCCTGCAGCGCGTCTTTGGTCCGCTCCAGCGGGAGGCGGCGGCCACCGTTTCGGCGATCCAGCTGATCTCAGTGGACGCCGCCCACCCGCCCGCCGGCTGGTCTGCGGGGGCCCCGGCGGATCCTGTATGGCGAGCTCACCGTGGACACCGCGGCTGACTGGCCCTGCCGCCCTGGATCGGTCCCTGGCCCGCCTGCGGGGTTGCCGCGCTCGGTCTGCGACAAGACGGACACCGCGCTGGTCGGCACCGTGCGCGCTGCGGCGTCCATGCCGCATGCGGCCATCGTCGCCGGTGCAGATCCCAGGGAGGTGTGGAGCTGGCCGCTGTCGCGCCTGGTCCTGGAGGCCGCCCGGGTGGCCGGCGTGGGCGAGCGGGCGCTGGGGCGCCGGGGTGGGCTCACCCCCTGGGCCACGGTGCGCACGCAGGCGGAGCGGCTGCGTGTGCTGGTCGGCCACGCCGCCTGGGCCGAGGAGCAGCCCCTGGTCGAACGGTCCAAGGACGTAGCATGCTTGGGGCGGCGGCATCTCAGCGGAGGCCGTCACCGCGGGAGGGTGGCCGCACCCGGGAAAGATAGCGCACCACGACGTACACAGTGAACAGAGCCGTCAGGGCCCAGGATGCCTGGGACGCATGTGGGCGCAGGGCGGGGAGAGAGAGCACCAGACCGATGCCGACGTGGAACAGGTAGACAGCGCCAGCATACACGATCACAGGGTATCGCCGCAGGACCCAGCCCATCATGTGGCTGCCGAAGAAGATGATCGGGGCGGTGGTGAGCACCCCGGCCCAGGCCAGCCAGACGTTGCCGCGCGCCAGCGTGGTGAGCGCCGCCTCGTTCTCGAAACTCATCATGAGGTTGCCCACAGTGATGCGGAACACGGTCGTGGGCATGCCCTCCCGCACGACCACGGCGCCATGCGGCTGATGCGTCTTGATCAGATGGAAGGCCATCACGCAGATGACCGCGCCGAAGACGGCCGGCAGCAGCGGCAGGCGGAAGAGAAGGGCCATCAGGGCCAGGATACCCAGCTGCAGGCCCACCGAGACCAGAAGACTCCACAGCAGGGCGTACCAGCGTCGGGGGTGGCCGACGCCCCTGCTCATCAGGGCGATCATCAGGACGTTGTCGCTGCTGAGCAAGAGGTTGGTCAGCGCCACCGGCAGGATTGCGAACATGGCCTTCCCCCACGACCGGGACCGCATCGGACGGCAGATCGGCCCAGCGAAGGCCCCGTGCCCGCCTGTTCGCCGCGGTGGGCGGCGCCCCTTTCCTCTCCAGACCGCACGCGCGCCCCGGGTTCGCCCCGCGGCCAGCTTCCCGCCCCACGGGCTCCGGTCGGCGTGGCCGAGGCGGTGGGTGAAGGGCGGGAGGGGATGGTCCCCGACCACCGCGGGTTGGAACGGGCGCCTGGCGGCCAGGCCTGCCAAAGGGCAGGCCGCAGCCACCGCCCCGGGGTGCCGGGAGGGTGCCGCGGCCTGCCGATGCTGCCCGCTGCCTACCAGGCGTAAGCTTCCGGGGCGGGCTTGCCGGGACCGGGCCAGATCTGGTGCAGTCGGTTCAGGACCTCGTCCGCAAGGTGGATCTCCGTCGCGCGCAGGGAGCCGTCGAGCTGCTCCAGGGTGCGCGGCCCGATGATGGGGGCGGTCACCGCGGGCTGGTGCAGCAGCCAGGCCAGGGCCACATTGGCAGGCTGCTCGCCCATCTCGGCGCAGAGGGCCTCCCAGCGGGCCAGCTGATCGTGGTGGTCGGTGATCCAGCGCTGAGCGCCCTGCTCCGCCCGGCGCGCACCGTCCCCGGCGGATCCGGCAAGCACGCCGCCGAGCTTGCCCCCGCTGAGGGGCGACCAGGGGATCAGCCCGAGCCCGTAGTGCTGGCAGGCCGGAACGACCTCCAGTTCCACCGTGCGCGCCGTCAGGTTGTACAGGCTCTGTTCGGACACCAGTCCGAGGAAGTGCCGCGGGTGCGCCTGCTCCTGGGCCCGGGCGATGTGCCAACCCGCGAAGTTGCTGCTGCCGAAATACAGCACCTTGCCCTCGCGGCGCAGTTGCTCGAACGCCTCCCAGATCTCCTCCCAGGACGTCTCGCGGTCGATGTGGTGCATCTGGTAGAGATCGATGTGGTCGGTCTGCAGCCGGCGCAGGGACGCCTCGCAGGCCCGCCGGATGTTCAGCGCGGAAAGCCGCGAGGTGTTGGGCCAGTCGCCCATATCACCGTAGACCTTGGTGGCCAGCACGACCTTCTCGCGCCGGCCGCCGCCCTGGGCGAACCAGCGTCCCAGGATCTGCTCGGTGATCCCCTCGCCGCGCTTGCCCCCATAGACGTTGGCCGTGTCGAAGAAGTTGATGCCGTGTTCCAGGGCCCGGTCCATGATGCGGAAGCTGTCGGACTCCCCGGTCTTGGCGCCGAAGTTCATCGTGCCGAGGCACAGCCGGCTGACGCGGATCCCGGCCCGACCCAGATGCACGTGCTGCACAGGCGTCCCTCCTCATCCAGCCGCGCGACTACTATGCGCGCATGTACATGCCTTTATGGCCCTTGGGCCCGGATTCCTGCCGCGCCAGCAACCTTTGGTGACCCAGAGGCCGCGACGACGCGCCGCGTGGTCCTCCGGCACGCGGGTGCGCTGGCAGGCCGGGTCATACTACACCGGGGGTGCGGCCATGGGAGCGGGATTGCCCACACACGTCCACCTGATCGACGTGGCCTGGAAGACCTGCTTCTTCTATTTCTTCCTGCTGGCCCTCCTGCGGTTGACGGGCAAGCGCGAGATCGGCGCGCTGGCCGCCATCGACCTGGTGGGTTTCATCATGATCTCCGAAGCGGCGATCATCTCCATCGCCGACTCGCAGATCCCATTCATCGTGGGCGTCACGCCCGTGCTGCTCATCGGCGCGCTGGCCTGGATCATGTCCCTGCTCAGCCTCAAGGACCAGCGTGTGCGAGGTCTGGTGGAGGGGGGACCCTCCGTCCTGATCAATCACGGCAGGATCGATGAGCGGCAGCTGCGGCGGCTGCGATACAACATCGGCGACCTGCTGGCCGAGCTGCGCGCCAAGAACTTCTGGAAGATCGAGGACGTGGAGTTCGCGATCCTCGAACACACAGGCAAGCTGTCGGTGATCCCACGCGCGGGGGCCCAGCACGTGACCGCGGATGACCTGCGTACCCTGCGGGTGACGGACGCGGACCCGGCCACCGCGCTCGGCACGCCGACCCTGCCGGTCCCCGTCGTCAGCGACGGGAATGTCGACGAGGAGTTGCTGGCCCAACTTGGCCGGGACCGCGATTGGCTGAAGGGGGAGCTGGCGAAGATGGGGCATCCCGACCTGAGCCGGGTTCTCCTCGCCACGCTGGAAGGCCAGGACAGGCTGAAGGTGGTAGCGGCCACCTCTCGCGCGACCCTGGACGGCGATGGCCGCAAACCCCAGCCGCCGCAGGGGTGAGGCCCCGCGGGGTGTCCGCGCCGGTGCTGGGCGCATCCTGATCGAGCAAGGGAGGGCAGGTGGGCCGCGTCCCGCGCGGCGGGGCGGCGCCACCGGAAGCGATGAAACAAGATGCGGGCCTTGCGGTGCTGGACGAATTGGACCGCGTCCGTCTGTTGCAGGCCGCGGCCCACTCGGGAACCCCGTGCAGAGATCGGGCCCTGGTCCACCTCTTCTGGTGTCTGGGCCCCACGGTGCGCCAGGTGGTTGCGCTGAACCGGGAGGACCTCGTGCCGGAGACAGGCGCCCTGCGCCTGGCCGGCACGGATGTCCCGGTTCCCCTGTCCCTGGTGCAGGCGCTGCAGACCTACATCCGTGTGGAGAGGCCGGCCGGGCGGGCCTCGGGGGCCCTCTTATGCGGCCGTCATGGCCGACGCCTGGCGCCGGCCGACGTGCGCCGGGCGCTCGGCCGCCTCGGGGAGACCGCGGGGCTGCCGGTGAGCGCGGCCCTGCTGAGGCGCAGCGCACTGGTCCGCGCCGTGCGGGCCGACCCGATCGGCACCTGGCGGAGCATCCGCCATCAGCGCGGTGGCATCGTCGCCCCGGCGGCCCGGTGCAGCATGGAGAGTTCGACGTAGTGCTCGGTGCCCTCGCGGGCCCGGCGGGCCTCCTCCGGACGCACGGGGCGGGTCACGCGCGCTGGGATGCCCATGGCGACCATGCCCGGCGGCACGACGGCACCCTCGGGGACCAGGGCACCGGCGGCCACGACGGCGCCGGCGCCGATGACGGCGCCGGTCAGAACCGTGGCCCGCATGCCGATCAGCGCGCCCGCCTCCACCAGGCACCCGTGCAGGATCGCGCCGTGGCCAACCGTCACGCCTTCGCCCACCACACAGGGCCGGTCCCGGTCCGTGTGCAGCACCGATCCGTCCTGGACGTTGGCGTTGCGGCCGACGCGGATGGGGGCGATATCGCCGCGCAGCACGGCTCCGTACCAGACGCTGGCCCCCGAGGCCAGCTCCACGTCACCCACCACGTCGGCGGACCAGGCCACGAACGCATCCGGTGCCACCCGCGGCTGCCGTTCACCCAGGTTGCGAACCGCCATCGCCCTCGCCTCCCTCGATGGCGCCGCGGTCCTCACCCGGGCCCCGCAGGGCCACACCCGCGGCTGTGAGTGTGGCGCGGCTGTGGGGGTCAGGGTACGAGTCGCGGTAGATCACCGCACGCACGCCGGCCTGGACCATGGCCTTGGCACAGTCCAGGCAGGGGAAATCGGTGCAGAACATCTCGCCGCCGCTGCTGACGGCGCCGTAGAAGGCGCACTGCAGGAGGGCGTTCATCTCCGCGTGCACCGTGCGCTTGCAATGGCCGTCCACCATCAGGCACCCGACATCGCTGCAGTGGGGCTGGCCGCGCGGGCTGCCGTTGTATCCCGTGGCCACCACCCGCTGGTCCCGCACCAGCACCGCCCCCACCTGGCGTCGCGGGCACGTGCTGCGCGTGGCGACCAACCCCGCCATGTTCAGGAAGTACTCGTCCCAAGCAGGCCGCCCCAACCCCCCATCGCCCCCCGGCTCGCCAGTTCCGCCGTGCCGGGCCGGGTCCCTGCCACGCGCGCGGCGTGATCCGAAAGGGTCGCGTCGCGAAACGGGCAGGAACCAGCGGCCGTGCGTGGGAATCGTGGCCCGTGGGTGGCTCGGAAGGGGGGGGAGCGCATGCGTCGGTCCAGGCGTGTCCGCTGGGAGGAGGAGGCCGAGGCCAGGGTCGAGCGGGCGGTGGACGCCCTGCAGCATCTGATCCTCTCCGGCCGGCCCGACGGGGTGCGGCGCTGGACGGCTGTGCTCTGGCAGCACCGCGCCCAGGCGCTCGGCGTGGTGCATCGCAGGCTGCAGGCCCGCCCCGTGCGCACCCCCGGCTTTCTGCTGGATGTGCTGGGTGGCCTGGGAGGGGAGCAGGCGCCGCGCCTGCTGCGTGATGTGGCCGCCAACCCCCTCGTGCCGGAGACGGTGCGCATGGAGGCGCGTCGGCGCGCCGGTTGGCCCCTGCGCGAACGCCAGGCCCGAGCCGCCTTCCTCCGCACCCTGCCGGACCCGGTCCGTGCCGTCCTCGGGCTTGTGGCGGGCGCACTCGGACCCGTGCCAGACGCGCAGGGGCTCGAGGAGGCCCTGGGGTATCTGCTGGCCATGCCCGCGGTGGAACGGGTTGGGGTCACCTCCCACCTGGTGGGCGAGGCTGCCCCGGCCACCGCATGGCTGCTGCGCGCCCTGCTGGCCAGCCCCGACGACAGCACCCGCCGCGATGCGGTCGAGGCGCTGCTGGACGCCCGGGATCGGGGGGCCGTCCCCTCCCTGCGCCGCTGTGCCTGCCACGGGCCCTTCCGCCCGACGGCCGAGCCGATGCTGGTGGCAGCGCGGCGCCTTGAGCTGCATGCGGTCGATGCGCCGCGCGCCAGCGTCGCGCGGGAGCCGCTGGTGACGCGCGCGCTCCTCGGCCCCGTGGACGGTCGCGGCGGCCAGCCTGTTGCGGTGTTGCGTTCCTGGGACGAGAACGCCGTGCTCGTCGCCCGCTGGATCGTGGGCGACGAGGGTGGCGTCCGTTCCGTGCAGGGTTGGATGAGGGCCGCGCCCGACCAGGCCATGGAGCTGTGCGCGGATGGGAGCGCCGTGAGACAGCCGCTGGTGGAGGCCAGCCTGGGCCAGGCCCGGGCGGCGGTCTACTGGGGCGTGGAGATGAACCTGCGCGCGGGCCGGCT
>JAKAUG010000121.1 GCA_021827805.1 Bacillota bacterium
GCCCTCTCCGCGACGGACCTGGAGGGGCTGGCGGCCATGGGGCCCACCCTGGCGGTGGGGCATGTCCGGTACTCGACCACGGGCGCCAGCACGCTCGGCAACGCCCAGCCCCTGGTGCTCCAGTATGGCGGGGGCGCGGTGGCCCTGGCCCACAACGGCAACCTCACGAACGCCCTCGCGCTGCGGCGGGAGTGCGAGGCCCAGGGCTCCATCTTTCAGACCACCACGGACACCGAGATCGTGGCCCACCTCATGGCCCGCTCGGGTGCGCCCGACATGGAGGCCGCGCTCCTGGCGGCGCTGGACCGCATTGAGGGCGCCCACGCCCTGGTGGTCGCCAGCCGGGACCGGATTTGGCTCTGCCGCGATCCGCACGGCATCCGGCCTCTGGTGCTGGGGCGCAGGGCGGGGGCCCTGGTCGCGGCCTCGGAGACCTGCGCGCTGGACGCGGTGGGCGCGACGCTCGATCGCCATCTGCTGCCCGGCGAGGTGGTGGAGTTCGGACCCCAGGGGATGCGCACCGTGCGCGCGGGCTCCGAACAGGGGCGCAACCTCTGCCTGTTCGAGTTCATCTACCTGGCGCGTCCGGACAGCACCCTGGAGGGCAGCAATGTGCACCTGGCCCGCAAGGAGATGGGCCGCCGGCTGGCCAGGCAGGCTCCGGTCGAGGCGGATGTGGTCGTCGGGGTGCCGGACTCGGGCATTTCGGCCGCCGTGGGCTATGCCGAGGAGGCCCAGATCCCGTATGAGCTCGGCCTGATCAAGAACCGTTATGTGGGCCGCACCTTCATCCAGCCGGCGCAGAGCCTGCGCGAGGTGGGGGTGCGCATGAAGCTCAACGCCGTCCCGGCCGTCGTCTCCGGGAAGCGCGTGGTGCTCGTGGAGGACTCCGTCGTGCGGGGAACGACCTCGCGCTACCTGATTGGTCTGGTGCGCAGGGCGGGTGCCGCCGAGGTGCACATGCGGGTGGCCTCGCCGCCCTTTCAGCACCCCTGCTACTACGGCATCGACATCCCCAGCCGGGAGGAATTGCTGGCTCCGGGCCGCACCCCCGAGGACATGGCGCGACTGCTTGGCGCGGACAGCCTGGCCTTTCTCGACGTTCGCGAGGCGATGGCGGCCCCGGGGGGCACGCCGGGCTTCTGCACCGCGTGCTTCACCGGGCGGTACCCCGTGGTCCCCGAGGATGCGGCCGCCACCCTGGTCAGCGGCAAGGGAGAGCTGTAGATGGCGGACTACCGGCAGGCCGGTGTGGACCTGGATGCGCACGCGGTCCTGGTGCGGAGGATCGCGGATCTGGCGGGCCGGGCAAGCCGGCCCGAGGTGCTCTCCGGGGTCGGGCTGTTCTCCGGCGCCATGGGCCTGCCGCAGGGGCTCGGCGACCCCGTCCTGGTGGCGAGCACGGACTCGGTGGGCACCAAGGTCCTCCTGGCGGCGGCCTGCGGCAGTTGGGACGAGGTGGGCCGGGACGTCGTGATCCACTGCGCCAACGACGTGGTGACCTCGGGGGCGTCCCCGCTGCTCTTCTTGGACTACCTGGCGGTCCATGCCCTGGACGCCACGCAGACCCTTGGCCTGGTGGGCGGTGTGGCCGAGGCCTGTCGGCAAGCGGGCTGCGCGCTGCTGGGCGGAGAGACGGCGCAGCTGCCGGACCTCTATCAGCCGGGCACGTTCGATCTGGCGGGCACGATGGTCGGCGTCACCGAGCGCTCGCGCCTCGTGCTCCCCCGGGCCGGCGTGGGGGACGCTGTGCTGGGGCTGCCGAGCTCGGGACTGCACACCAACGGCTTCTCACTGGTGCGCCGCATCCTGGCCGAAACGCGTACCGACCCCCGGGCGCACCAGGCGGAGCTGCTCGCGCCCTCGCGCCTATACAGCGGGGACGTGCGGCGCCTGGTGGAGGCGGGCCTCCCCCTGCACGGCATGGCCCACATCACCGGCGGCGGGCTGCCCGGGAACTTGGACCGCGTCCTGCCCCCCGACGCGGATGCGGTCCTGGATCCAGCCAGCTGGGAGCGGCCGACCGTGTTCACCTGGCTGCAGCGGCTGGGCGGGATCGCCGAGGAGGAGATGCGGCGCGTCTTCAACCTGGGGATCGGCTTCTGCCTGGTGGTGCCCGCGGAGATCGCGGGGCAGGCGCTGGCTCTGCTGCCCGAGGCCCGGCGCATCGGTGAGCTGGTGCCGGGGCAGGGGCGGGTGGTCTGGCGGTGAAGGTGGCGGTCCTGGTGTCGGGATCCGGTTCCAACCTGCAGGCGCTGCTGGACGCGATCGCCGCCGGGCGACTGCCCGTCCAGATCTCGCTGGTCCTGGCGGACCGACCGGGGATCCGTGCCCTGGAGCGCGCGCAGCGGGCGGGTGTCCCGACGGAGGTCCTGCGGCCGCGGGCGTTTGCGCAGCGCGCGGACTTCGACGCGGCGCTCGCCGCGGCGTGCGCCGCCTCGGGAGCCGAACTCGTGGTCCTGGCGGGCTTCATGCGCGTGCTGGGGCCCCGCTTCGTGGACGCCTGGGAGGGCCGCTGTCTGAACGTGCACCCGGCCCTTCTGCCAGCCTTTCCGGGGATCGACGCCCCGCGGCAGGCCCTGGAATATGGGGTGCGCATCACCGGCTGCACGGTGCACCTGGTGGATCGCGGCACGGACACCGGGCCGATCGTGCTGCAACAGGCGGTGCCCGTGCTCCCCGGGGACGATCCGGCCAGCCTGCACGCGCGCATCCAGCGGGAGGAGTGGCGGCTTCTGCCTGAGGCCGTGCGTCTGTATGCCCTGGGCCGCCTGCGTGTGCGGGGGCGCCGGGTGGAGATCGTTGGGGAGGAGAACGACTGATGCCCAGAGCGCTTCTTTCCGTTTGGGACAAGGCCGGGATCGTGCCCTTCGCCCGTGGGCTGCAGGAGCTGGGGTGGGAGCTCTATTCGTCCGGGGGTACCCTTCAGGCTCTGGACGAGGCCGGCGTCACGGTGCATGGCGTGGAGGACCTGGGAGGCTTCCCCGCGCTCTTGGGAGGGCGGGTCAAGACCCTGCAGGTGCAGATCCACGCGGCGATCCTTGCCCGTCCCGACCGCCCCGAAGACATGGAGGACCTGCGGCGGGTGGGCGCCGAGCCCTTCGGGCTGGTGGCCGTGAACCTCTATCCCTTCTATCAGCGTCCTGGCATCGAGACCATCGACATCGGCGGCGTGGCCCTCTTGCGGGCGGCCGCCAAGAACCACGAGCACGTGGTGGTGGTCTCGCGCCCTGCGGACTACACCGGTGTGCTGGAGGGTCTGCGGGCTGGGGGCCTGGATCTGGCGGAACGGCGCCGGCTGGCCCTGGCGGCCTTCCGGCATACCGGCACCTATGACGCCGCGATTGCGGGATGGCTTGCCGGAGGCGGTCCCCTGGCGGACCTGGAGGGCGAGGAGCCCGACTGGCCGGCCGAGTTGCCCCTGGGGCTCGTGCGCGCCCTGCCCCTGCGTTACGGCGAAAATCCGCACCAGCGCGCCGCGCTCTACCGGGACGCCCTGAGTGGGGGGCCCTCGCTGCTGGAGGCCAAGCTCTTGCAGGGCAAGGCCCTGTCCTACAACAACCTGATGGATGCCGACGCCGCCTGGGACCTGGCCTGGCGCTTCGTCGCGCCCTGCGCGGTGGCCGTCAAGCACGGGGGCCCGTGCGGCGTGGCGCTCGGAAAGGACGCCGCCGACGCCTTCGCCCGCGCGCGCGCCGCGGACCCGGTCTCGATCTTCGGGGGGATCGTGGCCTGGAACCGGCCCCTGGATGCCACCACGGTGGAACTGTTGGGAGACCTCTTTCTCGAGGTGCTCATCGCCCCGGAGGTCACGCCGGAGGCAGCGTCCGCCCTGCGCCGCAAGAAGAACCTGCGCGTGCTCTCCTGCCCCGCGCCGGACCCCGGGCGGCCGCTGGACTGGCGGATCCGGCGGGTCTCCGGCGGGGCGTTGCTCCAGGAGGAGGACCGGGTGCCTGCCGATCCCGCCAAGTGGGAGGTTGCCACCAGGCGGGCTCCGAGCGCTCGGGAACTGGAGGATCTGGCCTTTGCCTGGCAGGTGGTGCGGGCGGTGGGCAGCAACGCCATCGTCGTGGCCCGGGACGGCCAGACGGTGGGTGTGGGGGGCGGCCAGCCCAACCGCATCGATCCGGCCAGGGCCGCACTGGCCCGGGCCGGGGAGGCCGCGCGCGGGGCGGTCCTCGCCTCCGACGGCTTCTTTCCCTTCCCCGACGTGGTGCAGGCGGCGGCGGAGGCGGGCGTCGTGGCCGTCGCCCAGCCCGGAGGGGCACTGCGAGACGCGGATTCCGTGGCGGCGGCCGACGCCGCGGGGATGGCCATGGTCCTGACGGGGTTCCGGCACTTCCGGCACTAGGTCGGGGAGCGGGGTGGCCCAATGCGCGTGCTGGTGGTGGGATCCGGGGCCCGCGAACACGCCCTCTGCTGGCGGCTGGCCCAGAGCCCGCAGGTTTCCGAGGTGCTGGCCGCGCCCGGCAACCCGGGTATGGAGGCTGTGGCCCGCCGCTTGGCGGTCACGGCCTCCGACGGCTCCGCCCTGGCACAGGCGGCCGTACGTGAGCGGGTCGATCTCGTCGTCATCGGACCCGAGGCCCCGCTGGTCCAGGGGGTCGCCGACCGCCTGCGCCAGGCGGGCCTGCCCGTGCTCGGACCCTCCGCCGCGGCGGCCCGCATCGAGGGCAGCAAGGCCTGGGCCATGGACCTCTGCCACCGGCACGGGATTCCCGCCCCCACCGCCCGCCGAGCCGCGCACGCGGACGAGGCCCTGGCCCTGGTGGAGGCCTCCCCGCTGCCCGTGGTGCTCAAGGCGGACGGGCTCATGGCGGGCAAGGGCGTGGTCGTGGCCCTCACCCGTGAGGAGGCGCGCGCGGCGGCCGAGCGCCTTGGGGCCCGGGGGCCGGTGGTCCTCGAGGAGTTCCTGGAGGGGCCGGAGGTGTCTGCCTTCGCCCTCTGCGACGGCCGCCGCGCCCTTCCCCTGGGTCTGGCCCGGGACCACAAGCGCCTTCTGGAGGGCGACCGGGGTCCCATGACCGGCGGCATGGGGGCCTACACGCCGCTGGCGGATGTGGAGGCCGGGCAGCGGGCACAAATCCTGCGCCTCCTGGACGACGCCGTGCGGGCCATGGCGGCGGAGGGGTGCCCGTTCGTGGGCTTCCTCTTTGCCGGGCTGATGCTGACCCCTTCCGGGCCCAGGGTGCTCGAGTTCAACTGCCGGCTGGGCGACCCCGAGGCCCAGGTCCTGTTGCCGCTCTTGGACGGCGATCCCGCGCCGCTGTGGTTGCGGGCCGCCCACGGGGACCTCGGCGCCGCCGACCAGGTGCGCCTCCTGCCGGGGGCCGCGCTCGGGGTGGTCCTGGCCACGCCGGGCTACCCGGACGCGCCGCGGGCGGGGCAGGCGATCTGGGGTCTGGGGGAGGATGGGCAGCCCGACGGGGGTGGGGCGCTCTGCTTCCACGGCGGCAGTGTGCGCGACGGGGGCTGGCGCACCGTCGGCGGGCGGACCCTGACGCTCGTGGGCACCGGGCCCGACCTCGGCGCCGCCCGCGCCGCCGCCTACGGAGCGGTAGAGCGGGTGGGCTTCGCGCAGGCGCAGTGGCGGCGGGACATCGCCGGGGGCTGGTCCCGCGCCTAGGAACGCCTGGGAAGGGCCAGCCCGGCCGGGGCCAATCGTCCGAGCCCGTGGGCGTCAGCCGGCGGCCGGGGCCAGGTGGTAGGTGCCGCCGTTCGTCCAGACGAGCAGGCTCCCTCCCGGCCCGGGCGCGAGCCCCCCTGGCAGGACCTCCGGCTCGCCGATGGCCTCCGCCCCGAGATGCCAGGCGCCGGAGGGCGTCCGGAGCGCCAGGCCCGGGGCGCCGCCGGCCAGCAGGGTGCCCCCCGGAGTGACGCCGAGGGCCTCCACCGGCGCGCCGGGCAGGGTCCCGCGTGGAGAGCCCCACTCGGGCAACCCGATGGGCAGGGAGGCGAAGGTCGCGCCGCCGTCCGACGACCGCCAGACCTGTCCCTGGCCGCCCGCCAGAACCTCACTGCCCGAGAGGGCGACCGAGAACACCGGTGCCGCTGGCGCGGCGAGAGTGGTCCATGTGCTCCCGCCGTCGCCCGAGTGGTACAGCCTCCCGCCACCGTCGATGTAGCCGTGGTTCGCCGCCGCCGCCCAGACGGTGTTCCCATCGGCCGCCACGCCCAAGATCGCGGCGTCCGCGCCGAGGCCCGTCGCCCGCCAGCTGCGCCCGCCGTCGCGGGAGACCCAGAGGCCGAGCGGCGGTGCGTAGGACATGGCGCCATCCGTGGCCATGCCGAGATAGAGCACCTTCGGGTCCGAGGCGGAGACGGCGAGGGCGGACGGGATCACGTGCGGGCCCGCGGCCCACTCCCGCGGGGTGCAGCAGCCACGGCCGCCGACCGTGGCCTGACCGACCCGCGCGAAGTTGCGGCCGCCATCGCTCGAGACGGAGACGGTGCCGAAGATGTCCACCGCGTAGACGGTCTCCGGGTCGGAGGGCGCCGCGGCCAAGACGGCGATGGCGCTCCGGGAAGGGCCGGCCAGAGGGCTCCAGCTCCCGGAGCGGTACAAGACGGGCGGCTGCCACACCGGGGAGGCATCGGCCACCACCATCAGGCCAAGCCGCTGCACGGCCACATAGAAGCGTCCTGGGCCCGCGGAGGCGACGCCGGTGGCCGCCTCAGCGAAAGAGGGATGGGCCACGCCCCAGACGTTGCGCCAGCTCTGGCCCGCGTCGCGGGCCAAGCCCGCCCCCGCCGC
>JAKAUG010000283.1 GCA_021827805.1 Bacillota bacterium
GATCTCGGGTGGTCCGGCAGCGAGCGGGGACAGGGTGCGAGCCCCGCGGACCGACACCGTGCGGTACGGCTCCGGAGCATGGGCGGCGGGCCGAGGGCCCGCACGAGTGGCCTCGGACCACGAGACGCCCGCGCCCGCCGGCGTTAATGGCGGAGGAGGCCGCGCGGGTCCGCCGTGCGGCGAATCCGGGTGGAATCGCGGGCCGAGGGCCCGCCCCAGTGTGGGGTGGGCCCTCGACGTGTTTGTGGGGGGGATTCGGATGTCCGTGCGTCTGCGGCTCAGCGGAGGTGCGGTGCGCGAGATCGAGGACGGCGCCACCCCGTGGGAGGTGGGCCGCGCGTTCGACCCCGGGCGGGCGGCGGGCGCGGTCGCGGCGCGCGTCGGCGCCCGCGTGGTGGACCTCGGCCGTCCGCTGGGTGAGGTGGCTGGCCAGGAACCGGTGGAGTTTGCGCTGCTGACCCCCTCTGACCCTCAGGGCCTTGAGGTGTATCGGCACACCTGTGCGCATGTGCTGGCCCAGGCCGTGCGGCGGCTGTATCCCGGGACGCGCCTGGCCATCGGTCCGGTCATCGCGGACGGGTTTTACTACGACATGCAGGTCCGCACCGCCGACGGGCAGGAGGTGCGCCTGACCGCGGAGGACCTGCCGCGCATTGAGCGGGAGATGGCGCGCGTGATCGCCGAGGACCATCCCGTCACGCGTGAGGTCTGGGACCGGCAGCGGGCGCGGCAGGCGTACGCGGAGGCGGAGGATCCGTTCAAGGTGGAGATCGTGGACGGGCTGCCCCCCGACGCGGAGGTCACCGTCTACCGCCAGGGGGAGTTCTCCGATCTCTGCCGCGGGCCGCACATGCCGTCGACCGGAGGGATCGGCGCCTTCCGCCTGCTCTCCGTCGCGGGGGCGTACTGGCGGGGGGACGAGCGCAGGCCCATGCTGCAGCGCATCTACGGCACCGCCTTCCCCACCCCCGAACAGTTGGAGCGGCACCTCTGGGCCCTGGAGGAGGCCAAGCGCCGCGACCACCGGCGCCTGGGGCCCGAACTGGGGCTGTTCCTGCTGCGGGAGGAGGCCGCGGGCTTCCCCTTCTGGCTGCCCAAGGGATACGCGATCTGGCGCGAGTTGGAGCAGTGGTCGCGTGAGCTGCAGGGGCCACTCGGCTACCAGGAGGTGAGCACCCCGATCCTCATGCGCGCCGAGCTCTGGGAGCGCTCGGGGCACTGGGGCCACTACCGGGAGAACATGTTCACCCTGGAGCGGGACCAGGAGATGTTCGCGGTCAAGCCGATGAACTGTCCGGCACACTGCCTGCTGTTCGGCAGCGAGACCCGCAGCTACCGCGACCTGCCGCTGCGGCTGGCGGAGTATGGGCAACTCGCGCGCTACGAGCGCTCGGGAACCCTGCACGGACTGTTGCGTGTCCGCTCGCTGCACCAGGACGACGCGCACATCTTTGTGACCCCAGAGCAGGTCTCCGAGGAGATCGGCTCGGTCCTCGGACTTGTGGACAGGGTCTACGCAACGCTCGGGATGTCCTACGAGGTGTACCTGGCCACCAGGCCCGCGGACGCGCTGGGCTCCGCGGAGATGTGGGACCGGGCGGAGGCCGACCTCGCGGCGGCCGTGCGGGCCGCCGGGCGCGAACCGATCATGAGCCCGGGTGAGGGGGCCTTCTACGGGCCCAAGCTGGAATTCCACGTCACCGACGCCCTGGGTCGGCGCTGGCAGTGCGCCACGGTGCAACTGGACTGGAACCTGCCGGAGCGCTTCGACCTCTGGTATGTGGGCCCGGACGGCGAGCGGCACCGGCCGCTCATGCTGCACCGCGCGATCTTCGGTACCCTGGAGCGGTTCGTGGGCGTCCTGATCGAGCACTTCGGCGGGGCGTTCCCGACCTGGCTGGCTCCCGTGCAGGCCGAGGTCCTGCCCATCGCCGACCGGCACGCCGACTACGCGCTCGGGGTGGCCGGGGAGCTGCGCGCCGCGGGGCTGCGGGTGGAGGTCGACCGGAGGCCGGAGAAGGTGGGCTACCGCATTCGTGCGGCCCAGATGCAGAAGGTTCCCTACATGCTTGTGGTGGGCGATCGCGAGGAGCGGGAGGGGACGGTGGCCGTGCGCTCCCGGGCAGGTGGGGACGCCGGGACGCGGGCGGTGGCGGAGTTTGCCGCCGCGGTGCGTGCCGAGATCGCGGAGCGGCGCCTCCCAGACGCGGGACAAAGCACAGCAGGAGGCCATCCGGGTTCGAAGTAGCAGCCGCTGGAGCGGCCCATGCCGAGGGGGACAGCAGTTGGAACGCACAGAGCCTCAGGTCCTGCACCTCGTCTCGCACACCCACTGGGATCGGGAGTGGTACATGCCGCTGCAGGGCTTCCGCCTGCGGCTGGTCGACCTTCTGGACCACCTGCTGCAGATCCTGGACCAGGATCCCGAGTTCCTGCACTTCCACCTGGACAGCCAGACGATCGTGCTCGACGACTACCTGGAGATGCGCCCCGAGCGGGAGGCCGACCTGCGCCGCCACATCGCCGCCGGGCGGATCGAGGTCGGCCCCTGGTATGTCCTCAACGACACCTTCCTGACCTCCGGGGAGGCCACGATCCACAACCTGATGCTGGGCAGCCGCATGGCGGCGGAGTTCGGCCGGGTCGGCCGCATCGGCTACCTGCCGGACCAGTTCGGCAACATCGCCCAGCTGCCGCAGATCTTTGTCGGCTTCGGGCTGCACGACTCGGTCGTCGGGCGGGGGATCAGCATGGCGGACGTCCCCCTGGAGTTCGCCTGGGAGGCGCCGGACGGCAGCCGCGTGCTGGTGACCATGCTCCATGGCTGGTACAACAACGCGCAGCGCCTGGCGGACGTGCCCGCCCAGGCCGTGCGCCAGCTGGAGGGGGCGGCGGCACACCTGGCCGCGCACTCCCGCACGCACCAGCGCCTTCTGATGAACGGGGT
Source organism: Bacillota bacterium (assembly GCA_021827805.1). Lineage (GTDB taxonomy): Bacteria > Bacillota > Sulfobacillia > RBS10-35 > JAJYVN01 > JAJZWQ01. The sequence goes on from JAKAUG010000283.1 coordinate 2,948, forward strand.
CGACCATCTGGAGCCGCAGGAGAACCTCAGCGCGGTCCTGGCGGCGGTGAGGCCGCACTTGGGCGGCAGCGAGTTGCGCCACAGCTCGCTCGCCGAGTACTTCGCCGCGGTGCGGGCCGAACTGGGGGATGCCGCCGTCAAGGAGCCCCCCGCCCAGGCCCTGGGCCGGCCCACTCTCTGGCGCGGGGAGCTGCGCCAGCAGCCCGTCCGCCACTTCGTGCTGAACGGAACCCTCTCGGCCCGGATGTACCTCAAGCTGGCCAACCACCGCTGCCAGCTGGACCTGGAGCGCCGCGCGGAGCCGTGGCTGGCGGTGGCCGAGATGTGCGGCGCCCCCGCCGATCGCGGCGCCCTCTGGACGGCCTGGCGCTACCTGCTGCAGAACCACCCGCATGACAGCATCTGCGGCTGCAGCGTCGACGGGGTGCACCGCGACATGCTGCCGCGCTTCGCCCATGCGGCCGAGATCGCCGCTGAGCTCGCGCGACGCTCGCGCGTCGAGGTCCTGGGGCGCGTGACCGTGGATGTCCCGCCGGGGCAGGCGGCGGCCCTGGCCGTCTTCAACAGTCTGGGCTTTGTCCGTGACGCGCTGCTGACGGTCGATGTGGATCTGCCGCGGGAGGGGCACGGGGAGCGGGTGCGCCTGCGGGATGTGGCCACGGGCGCCGAGGTGCCCTGCCTGGTGGAGGCCCTGGGCCCGGCGCACCGCCTGGCGATCGGACCGATCGAGCTGCCGCACCCGGTGGCCGCTCACCGCTTCCGCCTGCGCTTTCTGGCCCGCGAGCTGCCCGCGGTCGGCTACCGCGCCTACATCGTGGAGCGGGTCGGCGGACAGCGCTTCGTGTACGGGCGGGAGCGCCCGGTGCAGGATGAGGGGCTGTACACGTTCAGCGCCCAGGAGGGCCTGGGGGGCGGCAACCGCCACCTGGAGGTGCGTCTGGACCGCGACGGGACGTTCCGGCTCCGTCCGCACGGCGAGCCCGAGCGCGAGATGCGCGGGCTTGGCCTGCTCGTGGACGACGGCGAGGCCGGCGACGAGTACCTGCATGAGCCCCCCCTGCGCGACCGCGCCGTGCTGGGCCTCGCCGGCAACCCACACATCTCCATGGAGGAGGCCGGGCCGGACTGGCTCATCTGGGCGGTGCGCGGCGAGCTGCGCGTGCCGGAGCGTCTGGTGGCTGAACGGCAGGCCCGCGGCGAGGCCACCGTCGACCTGCCGGTCACGATGCGCCTGATTCTGCGTCGAGACGCCCGCCAGTTGGAGATTGAGGTCTCGCTCGACAATCGCGCCCTCGATCACCGCGTGCGGATCCTGTTCCCGACCGGGTTGCGCGCCGAGTTCTCGCAGGCGGCCGGCCAGTTTGCGGTGGTCAGCCGTGCGACCGAGATCCCACCCACGGGCGAGGCCCAGGGGAACCACCCCGCGGAGCAATTCGTGGACCTGGTGGACCCGCGGCAAGACCGGGGGCTGGGGGTCCTGTTGGACGGCACGCCGGAGTATGCGGTGCTCGACGGCGTCGATGGTCAGACGCTGGCCGTGACGCTGCTGCGGGCCACGGATGTCGTGGGGGACAATGCCGCGTTCGATCGGGCCCCCGAGGCCCAGTGCCTGGGCCCGCTCACCGTGCGACTGGGCCTGGTGCCCCATCGCGGCGACTGGCGCGCGGCGCGACTCCACCAGGAGGCGCTGGCTCTGGAGCTTGCGCCGGACGCCCAGCAGTTCGGCCTGGAACCGGGCTTCCGCCGTCTGGCCCCGGCGCCGCTCGACCCGCCCGCACGGCAGGACCCCTCTGGTCCGGTGGGGAACCGCTTTGCCGCACCGGCCCCGGAGCGCACGCTGCCGGCGGCCCACAGCTTCCTGCATCTGGAGGGGGAGGCGGTCCTTTCGGCGGTGCGTCCGGCCGAGGACGGCCGGGGCCTCGTCGTCCGGGTCTTCAATCCCGCGACGGTCGAGACCGTCGTGCGCCTATCTCTGGACCGGCCTCTCGCCGAGGCCGAACAGCTGACCATGGGGGAGGAGCCGCTGGCGGGACTCCCCCTGGCCCCGGAGGGGGGCGTCACCCTGAGGCTCGCGCCGGGGCGGATCGCCACGGTGCGCCTGGTGCCGGCCGGGTCCACCAGGGGCGGGCGCTGAGGACCCGCGCCGGGCGGACCCGGTGGTACCGGGAACGATGTGTCGAGCAGCGGCGTGCGCACGCCGCGGTAAGGGAGGGAGGCGCGGCCCTGCCCCGGAGCATCCGGGGCCATGGAGGGCCGCGCCGCAAGCATGGGCGTGTTGGAGAACCGTCGGGTGCACGTGGTGCCTCATACCCACTGGGATCGTGAGTGGTACGCCACCTTCCAGGACTTCCGCATGCGGCTCGTGCGCATGATGGACAGGCTCCTGGATGTCCTGGAGGCCGACCCGGGGTACCGGTGCTTTCTCTGGGACGCGCAGACCGTCGTGGTCGAGGACTACCTGGAGATCCGCCCTGAGGCCGCCGAGCGCCTGCGGCGGCAGATCGCGGCGGGCCGGATCGAGATCGGCCCCTGGTACGTGCAGCCCGACGAGTCGCTGATCTCCGGCGAGTCGTACGTGCGCAACTTCCTGCTGGCCCGCCATATCGCGCGGCGGCAGGGCGCGCCCGGCGAGGGCGTGCGCGTGGGCTATCTGCCGGACATGTTCGGCCACATCAGCCAGATGCCGCAGCTGCTGCGGGGGTTCGGCATCGACACCGCCGTCCTCTGGCGCGGGATCTCCGGCGTGGAGCCGGAATGGACCTGGCGGGCGCCGGACGGATCCGAGGTCCTGGCGCTGCACCTGCCCGACCGCACGGGCTACTCCATGGTGCACCACCTGGCTTCCGATCCCGCCGAGGCGTTGCGGCAGATCGAGGGCCTGGCCCCGGACCTCGACCCGGACTCCCGCACCGATGTGCGCCTGCTGCTGGTGGGCTCCGACCACGTCGAGCCGCAGAGCAACCTGCCCGCGCTGCTCGCGGCCGTGCGCGCCCTGGAGGGGGCACCGGCCGAGCTGGTGCAGAGCGGGCTCGGAGCGTATGTGGAGCACGTGCGCCAGGACCTCCGGCGGCAGGGCCTGCTGCCGGTGGACTGGTCCGAGCACGGCGGGGGTGCGGGCCTCGGGAGTCGCACGGGCGAGCTGCGTGACACCAACCGCTCGCCGCGGGGGGGCTTCAACTTCGTCCTGCCCAACGTGCTGTCTTCGCGCATGCCACTCAAGCTGCGCAACGCGGAGACCGAGCGGGAGCTCACGGCCTGGGCGGAGCCCCTCTCGGCGCTGGCGCGCCTGGGCGGGGCCCCCGCGGCGCACGCCTTCCTGCGCCAGGCCTGGTCCCACCTGCTGCAGAACCAGCCGCACGATTCCATCGGCGGCTGCAGCCGCGACGAGGTGCACCGCGCCATGCCGGCGCGGTTCGACGCCGCCATGGAGATCGCCCAGCAGATCACGCTGGAGTCGGCGGCGCGCCTGGCCATGCAGATCGACACCTCCGCGCTGCCCGAGCCGGGGCGGGTGGCCATGGTGGTCAATCCCATGCCCACGAGCTGGCAGGGCGCGGTGGAACTTTGCGTCGACCTGCCGCACAGCGCCTGGCGGGACCTGGAGGTCATCGGTCCGGACGGCGCGAGCGTTGCCGCGCAGGTCGTCGAGCGCCGGGACGTCTTCCGCACGCGCAGCATGCCCGAGCCCGGGCTGTTCCCGGTGGTCGTGGCCAACCCCGGGGCCGCGCCGGGACCGGAATCGGGCTGGTTCACCGCCTTCGAGGGCTGCCAGGAGGTCCACCTGCGCGTCGTCGCCGATGTG
>JAKAUG010000037.1 GCA_021827805.1 Bacillota bacterium
ACCGGGCAGCCGTTGCGCCCCGGATCGGTAGGGCGAGAAGAAGCCTTCGGGATCCCGGTACTCCCATACGGTGGCCCCGGTCTGCGGATCGAGTTCGCGGACCACCGAATACCCGCGGTATGTTCCGTTGTCGAAAACCAGGATGTGACCGTCCGGCAGCATGGTCGGCTGGTGCTGGCCGTCCAGTACGCCGGGCCCCCACGCCCAGGTGATCTCGCCGCTGCCCCGGTCGATCACGCCAATGACGTCCAGGGACCGGCAGCTGAAGAGCAGATTTCCGGGGCGGAACCGGACATCGGCGCGGCCGAGCGGCGTGTCCGGCAGGACCTCGATGGTGTTGGTGTGCGTCCAGTCAGCCTGGCGCAGCATCTGCATCTGCCCGTCGGGACCCCGCATGGCGTAGCGGACCGGGCGCGGCAGGCCGCTGCGCTCCGCCAGTTCCCGCGCGTGCTCGCGAAAGGACCACTCCCACAGCGTACGGCCGGAGCGGTCGATCTCGACCACCACATCGTTGCGGATGCTCTCCGGAGTCTGCTCGGGCGCGAAGAAATCCGCGGGGGGCGGCTCCTGCCGGTGAGTCAACAGCACCGTACGCCCATCTGAGAGCCGGTGGAAGTCATGGTGGTACGGCCCCCGCCAGGCCCACTGGCACCCCCCGTCCGGGGCCAGTTCCTCGATGCCCCCGTCTTCCCCGAATCGGTCGGCCAGCAGGGTGCCGTCGGGCAGCAACTCGGTCAGGTGGGTGCGGTGCACCGGCCAGAAGTGCACCAGCACCCCCGCGGGATCCACCAGGCACACCAGGTTGCCCATGCCCGGCGAGAAAAGGGTGTAGCCGGTCTGACACCGACCGGCGTCATACCTGCGTACGCCGGCCGGTCCGGGACTCCGGCGGTCGAGCGGCGGTGCCGTCTTGACGATCCCGTTCTCCAGCATCGGCCCATCCCTCATTCCTGCGCGGCCGTAGGATATCCCCCTCGGTCTGCCCCGCGCTCGTCCAGGAAGGCGGAGAACGCGGCGTCCACCTCGGCCACCACATCAGGGTGATCCGCGGCCACATCCCGTCCTTGGACGGGGTCGGACCGCAGGTCGAAGAGGCGCGCCGGTTGGCCGCCAGGTTGGTAGACCAGGCTCCAACGGTCGGTCGTCAAGGTGGGCAGGTCCCGATGGGGACAGGAGACCGCCATCCGCCGGGGCCAGGCCTCCGCTCCCGACAGCAGCGGCAGGAGAGAATACCCCTCCAGCCCCGCGGGCGCCGCGGCCCCCGCCACCTCCAGCAGCGTGGGCAGCAGGTCCACGGGCTGAACGAGGTGGGCCAGGCGCAGGCCGCCGCCGCGGCCGTCGGGGTGCCGGACCATACACACCTCGTGCGCCACCCCTTCATACAGCGGGGTGGGCTTGCCCAACTGCCCCTGGTCCCCGGGATAGTCGAGATAGTGGCCATGGTCCGAGAGAATGACCACGAGGGTGTTCTCGCGTAGCCCGAAGCGGTCGATGCCGTCGAGCACCGACCCCACCCAGTGGTCGACCATGGTCACTTCGCCCGCATAGAGCGCACGCATGTGCCGGATCTCCTCGGGGCTGTAGCCGGCGGCGGGGCCGTACACTGGGGAGATGACGTTCTCCCCGGTGTACCCCGGGTCGTAGCGGTGGACGTAGTGGGTCGGCGGATCCCAGGGTTCGTGCGGGTCGAACTCGTCGATCCAGAGCAGGAAGGGGGGGCCACCGTTGTTGGTTTCCAGCCAGCGCAGTGCGGACGCCATCACCTGCGGCGCGAACCAGTCCGCCTCCGTCCGGCGCCGCGATACGTTCTTCAAGTAGACGTCACGCAGCCGCTCCGGATTGCGCAGCTTGTGCGGCGCCGCAGGGTAGGTGGTGGCCGCGCCGGCGTCCACCACGAAGCGGTCCCCCTCCTGCCCGCGGATCCACTCCCAGCCGTGGAAGCCGCGATCGAACTGGTGCCCGTCGCGGAACAGGTGGTACGTGTCGGCGATAATCTGCGTGGTATACCCGTGCGCACGCAGCAGTGTCGCCAACACGGGCGCCTCGCGGGGGAGGGGGCTCCAGCCGCGATGGGGAAAGGTGAAGCGCCCCGTCATCAGGTCGGTACGGCAGGGGATCGTCGGAAACGAGCCGATGTAGGCCCGGTCGAAGCACGCCGCCTCGGCCGCGAACCGGTCGAGATGCGGCGTGTGCACCCAGGGTTGGCCCCAGGCGCGCACATGGTCGTGGCGCAGCGAATCTAGGACGATGCACACGATGTTGGGAGCGGTGCGGGATGCCCCTCCCATGGCCGCTAGCCCCCCCTCCGCCGGCCAGCGGCGATCAGGGCCCGCGCTTGGCGCTCCTCGGCCTGCCGCCGTTCCAGATCCCGCGCCGGCCACCCCGCCAGCGCCCTCCGGGTCATCTCCGCCACGACGCCCGCGTAGGCGGGCTCCTGCGCCAAGTCTCGGGTCTCCCCCGGATCCGCCTCCAGGTCGTAGAGCTCGGCCGGCTCGTCCAGGACGTAGTTCAACTTGAACCGCCCGCGACGCAGCATGCACATGGGGTGGGTCGACGCATGGGCGTGGTACTCGGCAAATGCCTCATCCTTCCAGGCGGCGGCCGCCGGGCCGTCCGGTTGCTCCAGGACCGCCACGAGCGCGTCACCGTCCAAGCCCTCGGCCCCGGGGTCGATGTCGGCATACCGCAGCATGGTCGGGACCAGATCGACCAGGGAACAGACCTGCGCCCGCCGCTGACCTGCGGGGATGCGCCCGGGCAGACGCAGGATCAGGGGCACGCGCACGGAGGGTTCATAAAAGTTGCATTTCCACCACAGGCCGTGCTCCCCCAGCATCTCACCGTGATCGGCGGTATACGCGACCAGGGTGTCCTCCGCCAACCCGCACGCCTCCAGCGCATCAAGGACATCGCCGATCAGCCGGTCGACGAAGGTCACCAGCCCGTAGTACGCGGCGCGCGCCCGTAAGATCTGCTCGGTACTGAAACGCTCCAGGTCGAAGTGCCGGATGAGCCGCCGGTGAAAGGGGTGCCCACCCGCCGGAAGGCGCGGCAAAGCCACATTGTCCGGCCAGTAGCGGGCGAAGTCACCGGGCGGGGCGACCAGCGGGAAGTGCGGCGAAATGAAGGACGCGCAGATCACGAACGGCGCCCCCGATCCTGCCCGGTGCGCCCGCAGGAACTCGACGGTGGCATCCCGCACGGCCTCGTCGTAGGCGATGCCCGTGGACCGGCCGGGCCCGGCGCCCAGGATCCGGCGGCGCATGGCCGACGCGTCTGCCGATACGGCTGGCATGTCTAGCGGTGGGTCGGCCGCGGGGCGCCAGGGCGGGAGGTCGCCGAACGGCCCTGCCCCGTGGATCTCGGTCACCGGGCGGCTGCGGAAGCCGTGCATCTGGTCCAGGCCTTGGAAGTGCATCTTGCCGATGAGCGCCGTCTCGTATCCGGCGCTCTCGAAGCGGTGTGCCCAGGTCACCGCATCGCTCGCCAGTACGGTGCCGTTGTCCCAGGCGCCGATGTGGTGGACGTACCGCCCGGTCATGAACGACATCCGGGAAGGCACGCACAGGGGCGAGTTGCAATACGCGCGCTCCATCACCACGCCCTCGGCGGCCAGGCGGTCGAGCGCCGGAGTATGCACGCACCGGTCGCCGTAAGGACCGCTCACCTGCGGGTCGTGCTCGTCGGTCATAAGCACGAGCACGTTCGGGGGCGTCGCCATCGCCAGCCCTCCCTACTGACCGAACACACGGCGAAGGGCCGTGAAGGCCAGCGCCATCCCCTCCATGCGCCGCTCCTTGGAGAACACCGGGTCCTCATGCTCCAGGATAACGGGGCCCGCGTAGCTGATGTCGGTCAACGCGGCGTATTGGGCCCTCCAGTCGATCTCACCCCATCCGGGCAGGCGGAAGCGCCACCACCCGCGGCCGTAGATGCCCACGTCGGCGAGGCGTGCGCGGTCGATCTCGGTGTCCTTGGCATGGTAGAGGTGGATGCGGGACCCGAACTCCGCAATGGGCCGCACGTGGTCGATCTGCTGCCACACCAGGTGCGAGGGATCATACTCCAGCCCGATCGCTGCCGACGGCACCCGCCGGAACAGTTCGCGGAAGAGTTCCGGGGTGAAGGCCAGGTTCTTGGCCTTGGGCGAGCGGGGGTAACCGTGCGGGCAGTTCTCGAAGCAGATGCATACCGCAGCGGCCTCCGCCTGCGCGGCCAGGCGGCCGAAGGTGGCCTCGTAGGCGGCGAGGTTGTCCTCCAGGCCCGCGGCCGCGTTTAGCCCGGCGTTGCCGCTGACGCAGGGCACACCCATCCGCCCGGCCAGGGCGAGGATCGCCTCCCAGTACCGGACGGCGTGCTCCCGCTCACCCGGGTCGCCCGCGAGCGCGTTCACCGGGTTGCCCAAGGCCGCGATGCGCAGGCCCAGGTCCCGGCACAGCCCCAGCACGTCCTCGGCGCCCTCGGCCAGCCGCCGCTCGGCGTCCAGCATCGACCCGGGCGCCGCCACCAGTTCCACCGCCGTATAGCCCATGCCCGCAAGCGCTCGCAAGGCCTCCGGCTGGAACCCCGTCCGCACCCCGATCTCCATCCGCAGCCGTCCCCCTCCGCTCGATCTCCTCCGGAAGCGAGGGCAGGCTAGGCTCGGCCTTCCCGCCCCCTCCCCTCAGCGCCCCCGCTCGACCTCGTCCACAAAGCGGCGCAGTTCCAGTTCCATCGCCCGGGCCCGGTCCGGCTCCCGGGCGGCGAGGTTGTCGTGCTCGCCGGTGTCCTTCCCCCGGTCGTACAGCTCCGGCCCGCCGCTGCCGTCGATGGGCAGCAGGTAGCTCCACTCCGCGGTGCGCAGGCTCCACTGCCGCCCGTGGTGGGCTGTCACGGCGGCCTCCCGCACCCTTTCGGCCTCCCCCCGCAGTAGCGGCATGAGCGACTTCCCGGTCAGCGCCACCTGCCGCTTGTTGACCACCATGTCCTGCGGGAACATCGTCTGCGTGGGCGCCAGGAACGGCATGGTCAACGGCCCCCCGATCCCAAGCGCGTCCAGCAGCGTCGGCATCAGGTCCACCGTCTGGACCAGGGCCGGCACGCGCCGGCCGGAGCCCAGCCCCCCCGGGTGCCGGATGATCCAGGGGATGTGCACCAGTTCCTCGTAGTTCCACGGCCGCGCCTTGCGGATGATGCCGTGTTCGCCGAAGGGCTCCCCGTGATCGGCGACATGCATGACCAACGTGTCGTCCCACAGTCCGAGCGCCCGGGCCGCGTCCAGCACCACCCCCGCCCAGCGGTCGACGAGGCTGACCTCCCCGGCATACAGCGCCATGGTGTGCCGGATCTCAGCCTCCGTCATGTACCCGGCGACCGGTCCCGCCACCGGGTCGATGATCACCTGCCCCCGATAGTCCGGGTCGTACATCGACCGGTAGGGTTCGGGCGGATCCCAGGGCTCATGGGGATCGAAGAAGTCAACCCAGAGGAAGAGCCGGTCCTTGCGGCCCTGCGTACGGACCTGCTCCTCCAACCACCCCTACGGCGGCCTTGGCAACCTGGGCCGTCGGCGTCCGCTCCTCGTCCTCCCCCCACGCGCTCCGGTTCCGGAGGTACTGCTCGAAGCGCGGGCGCCACAGCCGGTCGGACTCGTCACCCTTCAGCCGGTGCCACGGACCGAGTTCGACCTTGACGGCGGGATCGACGATCCAGGGGTCGTACTCCTGCCCTCGGAGCCAGCGCACGGTGTCGAATCCGCGCCCGCAGTTGTACACCGGCTTGTGCATGTGATAGGTGTCCGTGACCAGCGCCGAGGTGTACCCGCGGTCCCACAGCACCTCGGCCAGAAGGTAGTCCGAGTGCTCGAACTGCTGCCAGCCCCGCCAGGGGAACTGGTACCGCCCGGTCCACCAGGCCGTGCGCGTGGGCATCGTCGGCAGGTTCTCACTGTAGCAATGCTCGAACAGTGCCCCTTCGGCCGCGAGGCGGTCGAAGTTCGGCGTCCGGATCCACGGGTTACCGTAGCACCCGAGGTGGTCCACCCGCAGGCTATCCGTGCAGATCACGATCACGTTCAAGTCGCTCCGGCCTCCCACTTGACCCGCCGCTCCCACCCCCGGAGGCCGCCGCCGCCTCCCCGAACCACGACCGCCGCTGTCGCGGCTACACGCCAGCCCCTCAGCTCGCCACGGCCGCCAGCGCCCCCCGGCGCACCGACTCGTAGACCGCCTCGGTGAAGGCCGCGACCGCCAGGCCGCACTCCGCCGGCACCTGCACCGGTTCGCGGCCGAGGATGGCGCGGATGAAGTTGGCATCCTTCCGGCTGGGGTAGGCGAGCAGTTCCTCGGACGGCACGGGCTGAGGCTCCTGCCCCTTGATCTGCAGGCGTACGCCCTCGCCCTCGACCGAGATGCGCGCGTCGCGGCACCAGATCTGCAGCCCTTCCGCCATGCCGCGCGGGTGCTCCCCCACGATGGAGATGTTGCCGATTGCCCCGCCCGCGCAACGGAAGGTGATCGCCGAGAGCACGTCCACCTCGCGGCCGCGGTTGTCCGCGAAGGCGAAGACCTCTGTCGGCCGCAGCCCGCTGGTCCAGAGCACGATGTCGACCAGATGGCTGCCGGAGTCATTGAGTTGTCCGCCGCCAGAGAGCGCGGGCACGCCGCGCCAGCCCGCGCCCTTCCAGTCCTGTGCCTGCCACGCCTCCAGGAAGTGCACGGGGCCGAAACGCCCGGAGCCAACCGCCTCGCGCACCCACCGATAG
>JAKAUG010000175.1 GCA_021827805.1 Bacillota bacterium
GGTCGTGGCGACCCTGTGGCGAACCTGCCGGTCGAAGGCCGTCCAGCTCTGGCCATGCGCGCGTGGGCGGCGGAGATCGCACGGCCCGGAGAGGCCATCCCTCCGAGCGCCGCCGAGCTGACGGTCCTGCGGATCCATGGGGGCAGCATCGCGTTCTGGCCTGGAGAGCCGCACGTGCGCCACGCTCTGGACCTGCCGCCGGATTGCCTGGCGGTGGGCCACACCGGGGCCTCGCTGGGCTACATCCCGGACGAACAGGCGTATCCGCGCGGGGGCTACGAGGTGGATGTGGCCCACCGCTACTACGGGTTTCCCTCCGCGCTGGCGCCGGAGGCAGGGCCGGCCCTGCGCGCGGCCACCGCTGAGATGCTTGCCGCACTGGGCCGGTAGCCGGGGCCCTGCGCGGTCCCGTCCACACTCCACACTCCCAAGCTTGCCTCGTCAGCAAGGCGCACGTGGTCGGGCCGGGTCCGAGCTGGCTGGCGCTTGGCGCGGCCGCAGGAAGGACCGGGGCGTCTTTTGCCGAACCTGCATTCCCTGCGTGGGTTGCCCCGGCAGGCTCATGGTCACCGGAATGGGTTGCCGCGGATGGAGCCTGGGTCGGAAGCCCTCGCGGAGGGGGAGGGGCTGTGGCGATGCGAGCAGGCGGGTCGGGCGCCATTGGGGGGCTGACCCGCCGACAGGTGTTGCGGGCCGGAGCGGCGGCAGCGGTGGGCGGAGGGCTCTGGTTGGCGGGTTGCGCCCCGTCCAAGGGGTCTGCGGGGCCCACGGCCAACGGTCCCCATATCCACATCGTCCTGATGCCCTGGTCCGGCGTTCCCGGGGGAAATGGGCACACCGGACAGCAGTTGCTGCTGGAGGGCGCGCAGCACTGGTCCTCCCAGTACCGGAACGTCGATGTGCACATCGAGCCCTTCACCGGCACCAGCGGCGTCGTGGACGCCATCCTGACCGGCCAGGGGCCCGATGTCTTCGAGGACTGGACGCTCGCCCCCTATTTTGAGGGGGACCTGGTCCTGCCCCTGGACGAGTACATGCGCCGAGACCAGGTGGATCCAAGCCTCTGGTCGCCGTCGCTGATGTCCACCTTCACCAGAAGCGAGGGCTTGCTGGCCCTGCCCGCATACACCAACGTGTATGGCATCACCGCCAATCTGTCCTACTTCGACAGCGCGGGCCTCGAGCGCCCCGATCCCAATTGGACGTACCAGGACCTGGTGCAGTTGGCGCCCAAGATCATGATGAAGAACAACGGCAGCGTCCGGCCGGGATTCGTGCTGGGGGTTTGGAGCAACTTCATCGGCAACCGCACCTGGATCTACCAGGCCTTCGGCGGCAGTGTCATGGACAAGACCGGCGTGGTCAGCACCCTGGGGCTCCCCAACAGCCTGGCGGCAGGCCGCTGGGTCTATGACGACCTTCTCGTTCCCGGATACGCGCTGACGCAGAGCGCTGGCCCGGACCTTCCCAACAGCGTGCTGTTCACCATGGGCACCCAGGCGGTCCTCGGGGACGCGATGAACTACCAGAACTTCCAGTGGGACTACTACCCGATGCCGTACTTCCCGGTGAAGGGCGCAACCACGCCCCAGAGCGAGTGGCAGCGCGCCACCTACCAGACCGACGACGCGTACATGATCAGCAAGTCCACCAAGTACCCGGAGTACGCCTGGGACCTGTTGCGCTGGATCTGCGCGGACACCTGGTGGCAGCAGTATATGGTGAAGATCTTCCTGCTGGCTCCCTCCAGGCTCAGCCTGCTGGACTACTGGGTCTCGCAGCTGCAGTCGCGCGTGCCGCCGCTGAAGGACAAGTCTCTGCACTGGTTCGCTGACGCGGCCAAGGGCGGATGGGGCTTCCCCCAGCAGTACTACGCCTACGAGGACCCGCAGGCGGAGCAGGCGGTCACGCCCTTCCTGTCGCAGGTACAGAATGGCACGCTGAGCGTGGAGGCCGCGTTCCCGCAGATCGACCACGTGATCGACGCCCTCGAGCAGCAGGGACAGGTCCAGGCCGGACTCGTCGCCAAGGAGCGCAAGGCCGAGACGGCCATTGCCGCGGTGACGCCCAGTGCCACCGCCCACTACCCGGCGCCGGCCACGGCCGGCCTCGGGCATCCCTCGAGCGACGCCAGCGCCTATGTCCAATCCTCGAACGGCACGTGGACGCTGCTCGGCGACGGTGCGGACCTGTCCGCATCCGAGGACGACGCGATCTTTGCCTGTCAGGCCGTCACGGATACGGAGGGCACCTGGACGTGCCAGGTGACGGCCCTGGCCAACGTCTCCGAAAGCCCGCAGCTGAGCAACAACGTCAAGGTCGGTCTGTTGGCCCGCGGCGACCTGTCGGACCTGGCCGCCGAGGTCGGGCTCGTGGTGACCGGGGCCTACGGTCTGTACCTTTTCATGCGCGGCAGCCCGACCGAGACCTCACTGGTGGACCACCGCTTCCTCTGGCCGAAGGGCGCGGATGGTACCGTGCAGCAGTTCACCACCGCACCCACCACGCCGGTGCCGAACTTCATCAGTCGACCCATCTGGCTGCGCCTCCAGCGCCAGGGGATCACATGGACGGCCTCCGCCTCGCTGGACGGCAAGACGTTCCAGACGATGGCCCAGCCGCTGACCGTCCCGGGTCTGGGCGGGGCCTGGATGGGTCTGGTGTGTTGCGCGCACAACAGCGACTTCGGCAACAGCGGGTATATCCGGGCCAGCTTCGACAACCTGACCGGCTTCACGCCGGACCACAGCGTGCAGCTGGGGATGACGGGCGTGGCACCCGCCGCCGGTGCGGTCCCGTCGGACTGGGCGACCGCGTCGGTTGCCGCGACGGCTTCTCAGCAGTCCTCGTCCGCCTCGTCCTAGGCCCTGGCCGTGGATCTGCCAGTGAGGGCGGCGCGCGTCTTGGGCGCCGCCCTCACTGGCGGGGGGCAGGAGGACCACCGTGATCCCGCGTCTCCCTACCCCCGCGCCGACAGGGCGTTCTGCTGCGCATGGCGGTGCCCCGCCACGCGCAGCAGGGCCGGCTCGAGCGCGGCTGCGGCGGCGGCCCAGGCCATGGTCTCGGCCGTCTGCCGGCCGCGCAGCGCCAGCAACGCGCGGGCCCGCTCATCAGTGAGCAGGCGTGCCACGGCGGCCGCCAGCGAGTCGACATCCCCGGGTTCGGCCAGCAGGGCGTTGACCCCGGCCTGGGCGTAGCTGGAGATCCCTCCGCACTGGGTGGCCACCACGGGCACACCGGAGGCCATGGCCTCGAGCGGCGGCAGCCCGAAGCCCTCGTACCAGGAGGTGAACAGCAGCAGCGACGCGTCCCGGTAGTGGCCGGGCAGATCCCGCTGCGCCGGGTGGACGACGCAGTGCAGGGGGAAGGACACGCCGCGGACGGTGGGCGGGCTCTGGCAGATCCAGCGCACCTGGAAGCGGCACCCCTGGTCCCACGCGCGCTGCAGGACGCGGAGCGCGACATCGAATCCTTTGAAGCGCAGCCGGGGGTCGCCCACCAGGAGCACGGTGGGCCGTGCTGCGGGAGGACCCGGATGGAAGGCCTGTGCGTCGACGCCGGGCGGCACCACGATGCTGGTGCGTCCGTACCGGGTGTGCAGGATGGCCGCCACCACGGGGGAGACGGCAGCCAGGGCCACGGGTGAGCCGTAGGCCTGCTCAAGCTGACGCCTGGTGCCGGTCTGCTGCTCGGGGGGCATCTCGCCGAACAGGGCCTCGTGCCCCTGCTCCCAGTACAGGACTGGCGCCGGCCCCGCGGCCAGTTCCGGCAACTGGCTCACCCAGCCCGCGAGAACCACGTCGCAGTGACCGAGGTGCGGGCCCCACGGCCGGTCCGGAGGCACCAGGACCGTCTCCGTGCCCACGGCGTCCGCCCAGGAAGGCAGGACAGGCTCCCCGGACTGGCCGCGGTAGGCCAGGGTCACGCTGTGGCCACGTGCGCGCAGGGCGGTGCTCATGCCGAGCAGGGCCTTCATCCCGCCCGTCAGCCCGTGATGGGGCAGGGCCACGCCGATCCGGAGCGAACGGATGGGCTCCTCCACCGCATCCCAAACCGCATCCGCGGGGTTCGCCTGACGGGCGGTGCAGTGGGGGAAGATCTTGATCAGCTGCGCCCCGCCGTCCGGTGTGGGCACCGTGCTGTAGGCGGCGTCCAGGGATGCGAAGTTCAGGGCGGACCAGCGGCTCCGGTGCGTCTCGTGCACGTTCCCCAGGTAGGCGCCCTGGGTGGAGGGGAAGATGGGCGTCGAGACCACCACAGCCCGTCCGGCGTGGGCCAGCAGCCGCCGCAGGAGTTCCTGGCCCCGGTCCGGTTCGAGGTGTTCCAGGACATCCACCAGCAGGACCAGATCATAGACGGGCAGCCGGTCCAGAATGGTGCCGACCTCTCCGTAGTGCACGGTGTTGTACACGTGGTCGTGCACGGGGTTGCGGTAGCGGGCGCAGACCTCGATGCCGTCGATGCGCACGCGCCAGTCCCGTCGCTCGTAGCGGGCCGCGGCGACGTCCAGGGCTTCGCGGCACAGCAGCCCGTACTTTCCAAATCCCACCCCGACATCCAGGATGGAGGTGGGCTCTTCGACCAGCACGGCGTCCATGATCTGCGAGATTGCCTGGTGGTAGCTGGTGGGCACCATCGCACCCCTCTCCGCGTCCTCTGTCGCCGTCAGACCGGGGAACCGACGGGCACGGGAGCGGGAAGGGCGCGCGCCGCGAGCAGCCGCTCGAGCCGCGCGCCGATGATCGGATCCGGCCACAGCCGCACCGACTCCCAATAGGCCGCCAGCGCTCGCTCCGTTTCGCCCATGTCCTCGCAGGCTCCGCCCACCACGGCCCATGCCGCCTGGGCGGACCGTCCGGAACGGAAGCCCCCGGAACGGGGCTGGTCCTGGAGCCCGATGCAGCGGAGGGCGCAGAAGAGGGCGTCTCTGGGCCGTCCGGCCCGCGCAAGCACATCCGCCCAGGCCAGCCAGGCATCCGGATGCGCGGGATGGTGGACCACCAGCCGCCGGCAGTGCTCGTCCGCCTCCGCGAACAGCCCGAGCCGGCCCAGGGCTGTGGCCAGGTCGAGGGCACCGGGGAGGTGTTCCATCCCGCTCGCCCCCACGGCGGCCGCGAGGTGCGGCAGGGCCTCATCCCAGCGACCGACGGCGCCGAGTTGGTGGCCCAGGTGGAAGCGCAGATATGCGTCCCCTGGCGCGCGGGCCACCGCGGCCTCCAACAGGCGGAGGTTGCGGGCGTGCTTTTGCCGCCGCTGGAGCAGGTCGGGGATGTACCCCAGGTGCAGCAGTTCGACCAACTCGGTCGGCGCCCAGTGATGCCCGTCTGGTAGCAGCGGGTACTCGTGGATGCTGTGCACAAATCGCGCCCCCGGGACGCGGCGGAACAGCCGCGGCACCAGTTCGACCGCCAGCAGCCGCCCATCCTCGGAGGCCAGGCTGCGATTCCAGATGTGGTGGCCCGAGGCCGCGCCCTCCCGGAGCAGGAGGCGCAGGTCCCGGGCGGGTGCGGCGCTTCCGTCCGGGGCGCGAAGGCGTTCGTCGGCGTCGATGCTCAGCACCCAGGATCCCCGGGCCGCGGCCAGGGCCTCGTTGCGGGCCCAACCGAAGTCCTCGCGCCACGGGCGGGACAGCACGCGGGCCCCAACCTGGGCCGCCAACGCGGCTGTGCCATCCCTGGACCCGGTGTCCACGACCACGATCTCGTCCGCCACGCCCGCGAGGCTTTCCAGGCACCCCGGCAGCAGGGAGGCCTCGTCCCGCACGATCAGGCAGGCCGTCAGCAGCGGTTGGCCCCTCGAGGGCGGCACGGTGGCCGGACCCAGGAGCCTCGATCCCCTGCTTCCTCCGTTGGTCATGGCGCTGCCTCCCCCCGTTCCATGTATCGGGGGGAGGCAGTCAGGCGTTGAGCCTGGGGAGCCCGGCCAGCAATCCCCTGCGCTGCTCGGCCTCCGCGCCCAGCAGCCCGAGCAGGCGGCGTGCGGCGAGGAGGAGATCTATGGCCCGATCTTGATCGCCTTGCAGGCGTTGGCCCAGGCCCTTGCCGCCAACGAGCAATTGGGGGCAAGCCGAGAGCCCATCACCATCACCGCCGGGTGAGCGCCATCGGTTGTCTTGCCCCCGCTGGTAAGTCAGCGGGGGCTTTTCTGTACCCCAGGTGACGGGCCTTCTGTCGAATCCCCTTGGCGACACCAGCGGCGAGCGCTACCTGGTGGGGCGTCCGCGAAGTCTTGTCATCGAGGGAAGGGGAGGCGTGGAATAGGGAGGGAGGGGAACGGCTGTTGCCTGAACAAGCATTGGTATGCGCCTGTAGGCTGGGTTCATGGGCACGGCGGAGAGACCGGGCAGGCCGCGCTCCCTGCGCTACCGCGGGCGTCAGTTCACACCCGGCGAGATCGGGGAGATCCGGACGCTGATGGCGCCCACCGCACCCGCACCCGCACGCCGCGGATCTCTGGCGCCGGTTGGGGTGGTACAAGCTCGACGGGGGTCTCAAGCTGGGCTTGTGCGTCGGCGTTGACGGGAACGAAAGGGGACGGCCTGCTGCAATGGCCGCCGGTCCGGAGGGCCCCGGGGCGGTACATCCCGAGCTGGACGGCGGCGTCCGACCCGGGACCACTGCTGGAAGGTGCGCGCGAGGACCTGGGCCCGCCGCGCCTCGTGCAGGTGTAGCCCGGGCCGGATGCGTGCTTGTCGAACGAGTTGCGCTGAGTGCCAATTCC
>JAKAUG010000084.1 GCA_021827805.1 Bacillota bacterium
CAGAGCGGCCCGGACCCCGAACGCATTCCCAAGGAACCCCTGGCGCGGGGGCTGTATGACGCGGTGGTCGAGGGAGACAAGGACGGCATCGACGCCCTGGTGCATCAGGCCCTGGAGCGTGGGGACGATCCGGTGTCGATCCTCAACGGCTCCCTGATCGTCGGCATGGAGGAGGTGGGGCGCCTCTTCGGGGACGGCACCTACTTCCTGCCGCAGCTCATGTTGTCCGCTGAGTCCATGAAGCGCGCCTTTGCGATCCTCAAGCCAGAGCTGCAGCGCAACCGGCAGGGGGAGGCCGAGGTCGGCACGATCGTCCTGGCCACGGTGCAGGGCGACATCCACGACATCGGCAAGAACATCTGCGCCGTGATGCTTGAGAACCACGGCTTCCGCGTCATCGACCTCGGGCGCAACGTGAAGAACGACCTTGTCGTGTCCACGGCCCGCGAGCAGCGGGCGGATATGGTCGGGCTCTCGGCCCTGATGACCACCACCATGCCTCAGATGAAACGGGTCATCGAGATGTTCCGTGAGCAGGGGGTCGCGATGCCGGTGCTCGTCGGCGGCGCGGCCACAACCCGCAACTTCGCGCGCGAGATCGGTGCCGCTGGGTATGGTCGGGACGCCCAGGAGGCCGTGGCTGAGGCCAAGCGCGTCCTGGCCTCCGCGGGGCGTCGTGCGGACCCCGCGCCCGAACGCTAGGCGAGGGGAGGGGGGCTGCGCCATGCCCACGACCGACGGGCCCAAGGCGTCCCTGCACGTGGCCGGGCGGGATGTCGAGGTGGCCCTCGGGGCCAGGCTGCACCTGGCCCTGCTGCGCGCTGGCATCATGCTCGAGACCCCCTGCGGCAGCCGCGGCAAGTGCCGCAAGTGCCGGGTGCGCGTGACCGGAGGGGACTGGCCCGTCACCCAGGCCGAGCGCGATCAGCTCTCCGAGGCGGAACTGGAGGAGGGCCACCGCCTCTCCTGCCAGCAGGTGGTGCGTGGGGACGGCTCGGTGGCCGTGGTGCCTGAGCTGCTGGTGAGCTCGGCCAAGACCGGGATCTCGCGGCTCGCCGCTGGGGACGCCCCCGCAGACCCCTGGTACGAGCGCCGCCTGCGTGCCCCCGGCGGACGGGCCCTCGGCCTGGCGCTGGATGTCGGGACCACGACGGTGGTGGCCTCGCTGCTCGATCTGGACAGCGGGGAGGAGCTCGCCGGCCTCTCCACGCCGAATCCGCAGGGGGGCTTCGGCGGCGATCTCATGTCCCGGCTCTCCTATGCCCTGGGAGGCCAGGCGGCGCGCGACGAGTTGCAGGGCCTGGTGATCGATGCCGTCAACGACCTGGTGACCCGGCTCTGTCGGCGCGCGGGCTGCCGGCCGGAGCACATCCTGACCGCGGCGGTGGTCGGCAACACGGCGATGCACCACCTCTTCCTGGGCCTGCCGGTGGAGGACCTGGCGGTGGCGCCCTACGTGCCGGCACGCACCGAGGCCATGGAGTTGCGACCGTCCCAGATCGGCACGGGCCTCGGGCTGCATCCCCTGGCCACCGTCTACGCCCTGCCCAACGTGGCGGGCTTCGTGGGCGCCGATGCCGTCGCGGTGATGCTGGCCTCGGGCCTGGACGAGCCGAGCTCCGAGGTGCGCATGATCGCGGACATCGGCACCAACGGCGAGATCTCGGTGGCCGGCCCCTCGCCCCGTGCGGGGGGTCGGCACCGCGTGGTCTGCTGTTCGGCCCCCGCCGGGCCGGCCTTTGAGGGCGGGGAGATCAGTCAGGGCATGCGGGCCGGTCCCGGGGCGGTCGAGAGCGTGCGCGTGCTGCGGGACGCCGCGGGCCGCCCCGTCGATCTGGAGGTCGGGGTGATGGGGCAGCGGGCGGCCCGCGGCATCTGCGGCTCCGGTCTCCTGGATGCGATCGCGGCCGCCGTGGAGAGCGGGCTTCTCGATCCCGGGGGGCGTGTGGCCTCCGGCAGGGGCCTGGAGGCCCTGGCCCCAGGCCTGGCCGCCCGCGTGACCGACGATGGCCGGGCCCTGCGGCTTGGGGACGAGGTGCTCCTGACCCAGAAGGACGTGCGTGCCCTGCAGCTGGCCAAGGGCGCCATCCGCTCCGGGATGGAGGTGGCCATGCGGGAGTTCGGCGTGGGCCCCGGGGACCTCCGGGTGCTCTGGCTGGCCGGGGCCTTTGGCAACTACCTGCATCCCGAGGCGGCGCTGGGCACGGGATTGGTGCCCCCGCTGGCGTTGGCGCGCGTGCAGCCCGTGGGCAACGCGGCCGCGCAGGGTTGCAAACTGGCCCTGCTGTCCGCCCGCGCCCGCCAGCGCGCGGAGGCCCTGGGTCGCCTGGCGGAGCACGTCGACCTGGCCACGCACCCTGAGTTCGAGGCGATCTTCTTCGCCGCCCTCAACTTCCCGCCACCGCCGGGGGCGACGGAGTGACGGCCCCGGCCTGGCGACCGCACTGGGCGGCCTACGGCGCGGAGCTGCTCGGCACCGCGCTGCTGATCTTTCTGGGCGTGGGGGCCGTGATCGCCGACTTCGCCCCCGGCTCCCCGGTGGCGGGATTGCTGCCCGACCCGCTGGTGCGGCGGCTGGTGACCGGCCTGCTCTTTGGCGGCACCGGAGCCCTGATCGCCCTGAGCCCGCTCGGCCGCATCTCGGGTGCCCACCTGGATCCGGTGCTCTCCCTGGGGTTCTGGCTCGCGGGAAGCCTCGGTGCGGGCGATCTGGCCCTGTACGCCGCCGCGCAGGTGGCGGGTGGCGTGGGCGGGGCGCTCCTGTTGCCGCCCGTCTGGGGCAGCGCCGGGCGGGCCGTGGCCTTCGGCATGACGCTGCCCTCGCCCGCCGGCGGGCCCTGGGCGGCGGTGGCCGGCGAGGTTCTGGTCACCTTCGCCCTCGTCGGCGGGATCCTCTGGTTCGTGGGCCATCCGCGGCTGCGCCGCTTCACCCCAGCCCTCATCCCTCCCCTGGTGGCGGTGCTGGTGGCGGCGGAGGCCCCCTGGAGTGGCACCTCGATGAACCCGGCCCGTTCGCTCGGACCCGCCCTTGTGAGCCACCAGTTGCAGATCATGTGGATCTATGTCCTGGGACCGGTGGTGGGGGCGGTGGCCGCGGCCCTGCTGGTCACCCGGCCGGGCCGGGTGCACGTCGCCAAGTTGGCCCACCACGGGCACGATCCCGCCGCGCGCTTCCACGGAGCGGCGGCAGATTCGCCAGCGGCCACCGTCCAGGGACGCCTGCGCGGGGCCGGTGCGCGGCGGGAGAAGGAATCCCACAGACAAGCCTGAAGACTCCACAAGTTTGTGCCCGTCCGCCCCGGGCACGGTTGCCGAGGACGGAAAGAGGCCACCATCTGTGCGAGGGTCCAGTGCGCACTCTTCTGGAGGTGCCCGCGTGCGCTGGCATCGGATCGTGTTGCTGCTGCTGATGGCGCTCGGTCTTCTGGCCGCCCTGCCCGACCTGGTTCACCGCATCGGCCTGGAACAGGCCAATCGGCGGGTCGAGCTGGTGGCGGACGAGACGACCTTCCAGTTCGAGGCCCAGGCCAGCGGTGTCTCCACCGTCTCATTTCTGAAACAGCTGCGCGCCGTGGGCGTCCAGGGGCTGGGCGTGCCCGAGGATACGCTCAGTTCCCTGGCGGGTCAGGGACGGCTGACGCTGCTCTCCGGCTCCGCCTGGCTCGACGCGCGCCGTTCGGCCGGGCTGCCGCCGCCCGCGCTGAGTGTGGATCCCGCAGGGACGTATGCGCTGCTGGATCCCACGCCCCAGGGACAGGCCCTGGCCTCGTTCGTGGCCCAGGCGCTCGGCAACCTGTATCCGGGCGCCGTCACCACGGCCACGGTCGACGGCGGACCCGTGGTGGGCATCCGCCTCAGCCCCGTGACCGCCGCCGGGCTGCCGCTCGGTTTCGCCCCTGGGGCCTTTGCCCTGGCACGCCAGGCCGGCATGGATGTGGTGGCTCGGCCCACCGCCTGGCCGCAGAGCATGCCCTCCGCCGCTGTGCGGGCGATGCTGACGGAGATGGCCCGGGCCAACACCCGCACCGTGCTCTTCGCGGGGGCCTCCACCTGGGATCTGCCCGGTTACCCCAAGAGCCTGCCGACGCTGGCCGCGGCCTTCCAGAGCCACGGCTGGAACCTTGGGGTGCTCGAGACCTCGCGGCTTCTGGGGAACGTCAACCAGCCGGGTACCTACCAGCTGTATACGCTCCTCGGGGAGCGGGCGATCCGCGTGTACAGCGTGCCGTGGTGGCTCCTGCAGCAGTACGACCAGCCCCACGCGGTCACGTCCATCGCGGACAGCGTGCGGACGCGCAACCTCCGTCTGGTGTACCTGCACCCCCTCACCACGGGTCCGGACCAGATCCAGCGCACGGTGCAGCTGTATGGTGCCGTGGTGTCCATGCTGCGGGCGCACGGCTTCGAGGTCGCCCGGCCGCAGCCGATCGGCTTCCTGCGCGTGCACACCAGCCAGCGCGTCGTGCAGATCGTGGCCGTGATCGCGGCCTGGCTGCTGTTGCTGGAGTATCTCTGGCCGCCGCTCCGGCGCTGGGGCTACCAGCCCCTGGCCGTGCTCGGTGTGCTCGGCGCGCTCCTGGCGGTGGGTTCGCACACGCTGTCCGCTGAGTTGACCGCGCTGGGGGCCGCCACCGCCTTCGGCGGCCTGTCCGTGTACTTCGTCGCGGACATCTGGAACCGCTGGCAGTGGCCCGCCCGCCCCTCGCTGGGGTTGGCCTGGGTCCGCGCTGTGGGCGTGTCCGTGGCCGCGGGCCTGATCACCTTCTGCGGGGCCGTGCTTGTGGGCTCCGTCCTGGGAGACACCCAGCATCTGCTGGAGTGGCAGTACTTCCGCGGCGTCAAGCTCACCTACCTCGGTATCCCGTTCCTGGCGCTGCTGGCCTTCGCCGCCACGGTGGGCCTGGGAAGCCGGGAGGACCGCCCCGAGGGGGCCTTTGGCGAGCTGGGGTGGCTGTCGCGCCAGGCCGTCCGCTACGGCCACGTGGCCGCCTTCCTCGTGCTGGGGGCCATCGGCGGCATCTATCTGCTGCGCAGTGGGAATGTCAGCGCCAGCGCCGTTCCGGGGATCGAGGCGCACATGCGACTCTTCCTGCAGCAGCATCTGGCGGTCCGTCCGCGGGAGAAGGACTTCCTGGTGGGCTATCCCGCGCTGTTCGTCAGCCTCGTGGCGGTTCGCTGGCGCTGGCGCTGGCTCTTCCTCGTCCTGCTGCTGGGGGTGGCCGTCGGTCAGGTCTCGATCGTGGACACCTTTGAGCATCTGCATTCTCCGTTCCTCTATTCGGTGGTGCGGGAGGGGTTGGGCCTCGGTGTCGGGCTTGTGACCGGAACACTGGCCCTCTTGGTGGTTTGGGTCGCCGCCTGGGTCTGGGCCATGCGCAGGGGCCCATCGCGGGGATAGCGCAACTGCGGTCCGAGGAGGCGGCACCCTGGCCAGGGTGGTGGTCTCGGGGTACTACGGCTTCGGCAACGCCGGGGACGAGCTGATCCTGGGTGTCCTGTGTGAGGTGCTGGCCGGCCACCGGGTCACCGTGCTTTCGGCGGACCCGGCGGCCACCCGGCGGCTGCACGGGGTGGAGGCCGTCCCCCGCCTTTCGGTCGGCGGCGTGCTCCGCGCGCTGGCCGGGGCCGACCTGCTCGTCTCCGGCGGCGGGGGGCTCCTGCAGGACCATACGGGACCGGGCAGCGTGCCATACTATCTGGGCATCATCCTGGCAGCCCGGCTGCTCGGCTGCAGGGTGCTCATCTATGCCCAGGGCATCGGTCCCCTGCGCAGGCGCTGGAGCCGGGCCTCGCTCGGCCTGCTGCGGGGCGTCGCCGGGGCCTCGGTGCGGGATCCGGAATCCGCGGAGATCCTGAACCGGTTCGGGGTGCGCGGGGTGGAGGTCACCGCCGACGCCGCCCTGTGCCTGCCGCGCCCGCCCCGCGTCGCACCGGAGGAGGTGCCGGAACTGGCCGGGCTCGCGCGGGGGGCCGGACCGGTGCTGGCGGTGGCGCCACGCCCCTATGGCGGGGCCGGCTTCACCCGGGACCTGGCTCTGGCGGTGGATGAAGCGGTGGAGCGCGACGGGGCCCGAGTGGTCCTGGTGCCGATGCAGCGCCGGGAGGATGTGGTGGCCTGCCAGGCGTTGCGCGCGACCATGCGGCATGCCGCGCTCCTGCTGCCGGCCGAGATCCCCGCGCGGCGCTACCCCGCGCTCTTCGGCAGCTTCGACGTGGTCCTGGGCATGCGGCTGCACGCGCTGATCCTGGCCGCGCTGGCGCGGGTGCCTGGGGTCGGGCTCAGTTACGACCCCAAGATCTCGGCGTTCGTGCAGGCGCTCGGACCGGACCTGGTGGACCTGCCGCTGAACAGCGCTCCCGAACGGATCCGCGGGGCCCTGCTGGAGCGCCTGGCGCAGGCGCCGGACCGACAGGAGGCCCTGGACGCGGCGGTGCGGCGGCTCCAGGGGGTGGCCCAACGGAACAATCTGCTGCTGCGGAGCCTCCTGCCACCCGCCCCCTGAACCTCGAAATTGTCGAATTGTGGGGAGGAGTCCCGGCGGGACTGTCGAAGGCGCACTCCCGTACCGCGGACGGGATCTTGGCCTGGGGGTGTGCGCCCATCATCACCTTGACCGGAGTGGGCAAGGTTTATCCGCCAAGAATGGTGGCCCTGGCGGACGTGGACCTGCGCGTCGAGCGGGGCG
>JAKAUG010000051.1 GCA_021827805.1 Bacillota bacterium
CCGCCGGGGGAGGGCAGGAAGCCGAACATCATTCGCGCGGAGAGCAAGACGACCCAGCTCGACCTCGCCGAGGAGGCCTTCGGCCAGACCCTGGCCGTGACGCCGCTCGCCATGCTGGATGCCATCTCGGCCATCGCCAACGGCGGCGAGTTGATGTGGCCGCACATCGGCATGCAGCTCGACGCGCCCAGCGGGCGGGTGGTGCAGCGGATCCAGCCCCGGGCTGTGCGCCGGGTCCTCAGTCCGGACGTCGCCTACCAACTGCAGGACCTGATGGCGCGCGTCGTGCAGAACGGCAGTGGCAAGAACGGGGCCATCCCCTGCTACACCGTGGCGGGCAAGACGGGCACCACACAGAAGTACGAAAACGGCCGCGTCGCCCAGGGCACCTACGTGGGTTCCTTTGTGGGCTATGCCCCGGCGCATGGTGCGGTTGTGGCACTATATGTCATGATTGACGAACCGCAGGGGCTGTATTACGGCGGTCAGGTGGCGGCCCCTCTGTTCGCCGCCATCATGAGGCAGGCCCTGCCCTACCTGGGGGTGCGCCCGGACTGCCCGGCCGGTGTGCGGCCTGGGCAGGTCGGGGCTGTCCCCGCGGTGGAGACGGTGTCCATGCCGAGGCTGGTGGGCCTGCCCGTGGCGGAGGCGCGCACCGCGGCGGCCGCCGCGGGCCTCTTCCTGCAGGTGGGGGGGACCGGTACGGTCGTGCGGCAGGTGCCTCCCGCCGGAACGGCCGTGCAGCGGTGGTCGACGGTTCTGGGCTACACCACGGCGGCCCAGTTCGTGCCGGAGCCGCGGGTCACGGTGCCGGACCTCCAGGGCCTGGATCTCACCGCCGCGGCCGCGGCACTTGCCCTGCGGGGGCTCCAGATGCAGGCGGACGGCTCCGGGAGCGTGGTCGCCCAGCAGCCCCCGCCGGGGGCCACCCTGCCACCGGGAGCGCTGGTGCGGGTCGTGCTGGGGATTCCGGCAGGGGCGCCGAAAGTGCCGGCGTAGCAGGGGCCGAGGGGGAGTGCACAGACGGTGCGGTTGGCTGGTCTGCTCGAGGGGGTCGACGCGGTGCGGATCGCGGGAGACCCACAGGTCGAGGTGTCCGGAATCTGCCACGACTCGCGCAGCCTGAACCCGGGCGACCTCTTCGTGGCCTGGCGGGGTCAGCGCTATGACGCGCACGCCTTTGTGCCGGCCGCTCTGGCGGCCGGCGCCGCTGCCGTGATGGTCGAACAGGCGGACGCGCTCCCCGGTGTGCTGGCCCCCGGTCACGCCGCGGTGCTGGTGCGGGACACCCGGGCGGCGGTGGGCCCGGTGAGCGCCGCGCTGTACGGGTATCCCACCGCGCACCTGCGTCTGGTGGGGATCACGGGCACCAACGGCAAGACCACCACCGCCTTCCTCACCCGCGCCGTGCTGCAGGAACTGGGTCCGGTTGGCCTGGTCGGCACGGTGGTCTCGGTGGTCGGGGCCGAATCCCGGCGGGCGCGCCTGACGACGCCCGAGGCCCCGGATCTGCAGCGGCTGTTCCAGGACATGGTGGGCTCCGGAGACCTGGCCTGCGTCATGGAGGTCTCCTCACAGTCCCTGGCGCGCCACCGCGTGGACGGCTCGGCCTTCGACGTGGGCGTGTTCACGAACCTGACCCCAGACCACCTGGGCCCTGGCGAGCATCCCAGTTTCCACCACTACCGGGAGAGCAAGGCCAGGCTGTTCTCCCTGCTGGGCCAGACGCCGCCCGGAGCGGCGCGCAAGGATGTTCCGCGCGGTGCCGCGCTGAACTGGGACGATCCCAACGCGGCGCGCATGGCCGAAGCCGTGCCGCGCGGCGTGCCCGTGCTGCGCTTCGGCCTTGGCGCCGACGCGGACGTTGTGGCGACGGATGTGGAGCTGGACCCCACCGGGGCCCGCTTCGCCATCCGGCACCCGGGCGGGGTGACGCGCTGCCAGCTGGCTCTTTCCGGTCGCTTCAACGTATACAATGCGCTGGGCGCCTTCTCGGTCGGGATGCTGTACGGTGTGGAGGCGGAGCGGGCGGCGGAGGCGCTGGGGCGTGTGCGGGGCGTGCCGGGGCGGCTCGAGCAGGTGCCGGGGCCCCAACCCTTCACGGTCCTGATCGACTACGCCCACACCCCGGACGGCCTCGAGAACGTGCTGCAGGCAGCGCGCGAATTCACCCGGGGCCGTGTGGTGGCGGTGTTTGGCTGCGGGGGGGACCGCGACCGGACCAAGCGGCCGCTGATGGGCGAGATCGGGGTGCGCCTTGCGGACCTGGTCTGGCTCACCTCCGACAACCCGCGCACGGAACCGCCCCAGGCGATCCTGGCGGAGGTCGAGGCCGGTGCGGCGCGGGTCTCGGGGGGCCATTACCATGTCTGCGTCGACCGGCGCCAGGCCATCGGCGAGGCCCTGGCGGAGGCGAGGCCGGGCGATGTCGTGGTGATTGCCGGCAAGGGTCACGAGGACTATCAGATCTTTGCCGACCGCACCATCCACTTCGATGATCGCGAGGAGGCCGCCATGGCCCTGGCTCGCCTGGGGTATCGCTGATGCGCGCGAAAGCCTTGCGCGGCGCTCCCACCGACGGCAGCCCCGTGGGCTCGCTCCAGGACGTGGCGACACGCACCGGGGGCAGGGTCCGGGCCGGCGCGCCCGACCTCGTTCTGTGGGGGGTCGCGACGGACACCCGCGCGGTGCTGCCCGGGGACCTGTTCTGCGCCATCCGCGGTGAGCGGGTGGACGCCCACCGTCTGCTCGGGGCGGCGTTTGCGGCCGGGGCCCGCGCGGCGCTGGTCGACCGGCCCGCGGGGGCCGGATGGAGTCTCGGTGAGGTGCCGGCGGGTTGCGGGGTGCTTGAGGTTCCCGGTGTCATCCCCGCGCTGGGGCGTCTGGCCTTCTCCCACCTGCGCGGCCTGGAGCATCCGCCCCTGGTGGTGGGTATCACGGGCAGTGTGGGGAAGACCGGAACCAGGGTCTGGACCGCGGCCGCCCTTGGGGGCGGTGGAGCCGACGTGCTGACGCCCCATGCCAGCTTCAACACCGAGGTCACGGTGCCGCTGGTGGGCCGTGGGGCCGCAATACAGCCCTTTGTGGTGCTGGAGCTCGCCATGCGTGGGCCGGGCCAGATCGCCTACCTCAGCAGGATCTGCCGACCCACGGTGGGCGTGCTGACCGTCATCGGGGAGAGCCATCTGGCACAGCTTGGCTCGGTGGAGGCGATCGCCCGCGCCAAGGGCGAGCTCCTCGAGGCCTTGCCCGCCGATGGCGCGGCGGTCCTCAACGCGGATGATCCGCGCCAGGAGGCGTTGGTATCCCGCTGTCCGGCGCGGGTGCTCTGGTACGGCCTCGGGGGCAGGTCTGAGGTCCGGGCCGAGGGCCTCACGGTGGGGCCTCGCGGTGCGTATGCCTTCGTGGCCGTGCTGCCCACGGGCCGGCGCCTTCCCGTGCGCCTGTGTCAGCCCGGCCGGCACCAGGTCTCCAACGCCCTCGCCGCCCTGGCGGTGGCGCACCTGGTCGGGGTGGACGCGGAGGCCGCCGCCGAGGGCCTGGGACGGGCGGATCCCGAGGAGCACCGGCTGGTGTGGCGGGAGGCGGGCCCGGTGCACGTGCTCGACGACGCCTACAACGCCGCGCCCCACTCGGTGCTGGCCGCCCTGGCCACCCTGATCGAGGCGGCACCCCCCGGGCGACGGGCCGCGGTGCTGGGAGACATGTTGGAGCTGGGATCGGCCACGGAGGCCGGCCATCGGCGGGTGGGGGCGGCCGCGGCGGCTGCGGGGCTCGATTGGCTGGTGACCGTCGGTCCCCTGGCCGCCATCGCCGCGGCTGAGGCGCGCGCCCGCGGGCTGGATCCCCGACGCGTGCATGCCGCCGCGGATCGCGACGAGGCGCGCCACCTGGTGCTCGACCTGCTCGCGGGGGCGCCGGACGGCCTGGTCCTGCTCGTCAAGGGCTCACGGGCCCTGGGTCTGGAGGAGATCGTCGGTGCGGTCCTGGAATGGGGCCGGCAGGCCCCCTGTGGCAACTGACGGCGGCTGGGCGGGGGAGGTGGGTCCCAGGTGCTTCCCGCGGGTCCGCTGCTGGCAGGCCTAGCCTCCTGGCTGCTGGTGGCCCTGGCGATGCCCGCCACGGTGGACTGGTTGCGCCGCCATCAGTTGGTGCAGGTCGTGCGCCGCGAGGGGCCCGCTTCCCATCTCGCCAAGCAGGGAACCCCCATGGCCGCGGGGCTGATCTTTGTGTGCGCCTCCTGCCTGGCCGCATGGGCGGTGCGCCCGACCGACGGCACCCTGGCGGTGGCCGTCCTGGTGACCCTGGGCCATGCGGCGCTCGGCTTTGGCGACGACTACCTGAAGGTGGTGCGCCGCCGTCCGGAGGGCCTGCTCGCCCGCTACAAGCTCGTGGGGCAACTCGTGCTGGCGGGGGCACTGGTGGTCTTCGCCCTCCTGCGGCGCCCGGAGGCCCTTCTGCCAGGCATTCCGCTGACCACCGCCCACTGGGTGCTGGGACCGGCCCTGTTCGCCGCACTGAGCATCGTGGCCCTGCTGGGGGCCACCAACGGCACGAACTTCACCGACGGTGCCGACGGCCTGTTGACGACGACCGGAGGGACCGCGCTGTTGGCCCTGGGGATCCTCCTCTGGCTCGACGGATCCAGGGGCCTGGCCGGCCTCTGTCTGGCCCTGGTGGGGGGGCTGGCGGGCTTTGCCCCCTGGAACTGGCATCCCGCACGCGTCTTCATGGGCGACACCGGTTCCATGGCCATCGGCGCGGCCTTCGCGGCGACGGGGATCCTCGGCGGGTGGACCCTGTACCTGCCGGTGCTCGGCCTGCTCTTTGTTCTGGAGGTGCTCTCCGTGGTGGCGCAGGTGGTCTGGTATCGACGCACGGGGAGGCGGCTTCTGCGCATGGCCCCGCTGCACCACCACCTGGAGCTCTCCGGCTGGCGCGAACAGCTCCTGGTGAAGCGTCTCTGGATCTTCGCCGCGCTCTGCGGCGCGGTCGGCCTGGCGGCCCACTGGCTGGTCCTGTAGGGAGGTGGGGCCATGTCGGGTCGTCGGGTGCCGCCGGACTACATCCTGCTCCTGACGGTCGCCGCCCTGTTGGCCCTGGGCCTGGTGATGGTCCTCTCGGCCAGCTCGGTGGTCGCCGGGGCGCAGCTCGGCGATCCATATCACTTCTTCATCCACCAGCTGTTGTGGACGGTGCTCGGCCTGATCGGCTTCCTCATCTGCCTGCGCGTGGACTACTGGCGCTGGCAGGGTCTGTCGCGCCTCATCCTGGCGGTGACGCTCGTGCTGCTGGTGGCGGTGCTCATCCCGGGAATCGGCATTGCCACCAAGGGCGCGCGCCGCTGGCTCGGCGCGGGCGGCCTCACCTTCCAGCCATCCGAGATGGCCAAACTGACGATGGTGGTCTGGGTCTCGTCCTGGCTCGCGGCCCGGGGCCCCGACCGCCTCGTGCGCTTCGCCCGAGGCGCCCTACCAGCGCTGGTGGGGGTCCTGGTCGTCGCCGGGCTGATCCTGAAGGAACCGGACCTGGGCACCGCCGCCGCGCTGGCGGCGACCTCCCTGGTGCTGCTGTATGTGGCGGGCGTCCCCGTGGGGCAGCTGGGCGCGCTCTGCGCCCTGGCCCTGCCCGCCCTGGCCGTGATCATCTTCGGCTCGGGATACCGGCGCAGCCGCTTTCTGGCCTTTCTGGACCCCGCGGCGCACCCTCGCAGCACCGGGTACCATATCCTCCAATCGCTGTATGCGCTGGGCTCGGGGGGCCTGTTCGGCGTCGGACTGGGGCAGAGCCGCCAGAAGTATTTCTACCTACCGGAGCCGCACACGGACTTCATCTTCGCGGTTCTGGGGGAGGAATTGGGGTTCCTTGGCGGGCTGGCGGTGCTGGTGCTCTTCGGCATCCTGATCTGGCGTGGCTTTCGCATCGCGGCCAGCGCGCCGGACCTGTTCGGCACACTGCTGGCGGCGGGGGTGACGACCATGCTGGCGGTGCAGGCCATCGTGAACATCGCGGCCGTGACCTCCGTGCTGCCGGTCACCGGCATCCCGCTGCCGCTGCTCAGCTACGGCGGCAGTTCCCTGGTCTTCACCCTGACCGGCATCGGGCTTCTGGCCAACATCTCGCGCCACGCGCGCTGAACGGGGGCACGCCGTGCGGCTGCTGATCACCGGTGGGGGAACCGGTGGGCACATCTACCCCGCCCTGGCCATTGCTCAGGCGGCCCTCGGGGCCGGTGCGGCCGAGGAGGTGCTCTTCGTCGGCGCGCGCGGCGGGATGGAGGAGCGGCTGGTGGCGGACGCGGGACTGCCGCTGCGCACCCTGCCGGTGCGCGGACTGATTCGCAAGCGGCCGCTCGAGATGGTGGCCGGGGTGGCCACCCTGGGCCGGGCCATCGCGGAAGCCGCTCGGATCCTGCGGGAATTCGATCCGCAGGTCGTGGTGGGCACCGGCGGCTACGCCGCCGGACCCGTCGGGCTGGCGGCCGTCCTGGCGCGCCGCCCGCTCCTCCTGCAGGAGCAGAACGTCATCCCGGGCGTCACCAACCGGGCCCTGGCCCGTTTTGCCGTGGGGGTGGCCGTGCCCTACCCCGAGGCGGCGCGCCACTTCCCGCGCCAGGCGCGCATCCTGGTGACGGGCAACCCGGTGCGTCCCGAGGTGCGCGGCGCCGATCCGCGCGAGGC
>JAKAUG010000298.1 GCA_021827805.1 Bacillota bacterium
CCGGCGGCACGGGGCAGCCCTCCACCAGGTGCGCCCGCCACGTCTCGCCCCCGACCCGCACCCGACCAACGCGCCGCGGATCGAAGGGCGCCACCACAACCCCGCGCTGCCCCACCAGGGCCGCCACATTCGTGGGGGCACCGCGGCCCTTGCCCCAGCGGCGGGTGAGCACGGGTCGCACGAGCCACAGGCCGACAAGGCTCAGGGCGGCCCAGGCCACCAACTGGATTCCGGAGATGGGCACCAGCCAGGACAGGGCGGCCACGACAAGGGCCGCGGCGCCGAGAATGGAAAGGATGAACGCCCCGTGCAGCGACTCGAGCAGCATCAGAAGGACGCCGACCGCAGCCCAGACCCACGCAGGCAACACCTTCACCCCCTGTTGATCCGACACCATTCCTTCCGCGTCTGCCGTTGGGAAGCCCTTCCGAAGGCTATTCGGGGGACGGGGGCGCGGCCCTGCAGCCGGGCGAGCGCGGCAGGTCCGTGTTCGATGCACCCCGCGCGGACGGCCAACATATCGTGGGTTGTCCGGGGGGTTCAGGCAAGACCCCGGGCAGGGAGTGGCAGCCATGGCTCTGTTCGAGCAGACCTATGCCCCGTACGTGCCGTTCGGCAGTCGGAACCTGTCCGGGGGCGAACACGGTACCGACGTGGCCGTTCTGCAGACCCTGTACAACCAGGCCCTGAAGGTGATGAACCCGCCCCTTGGCCCCATGGGCCAACCCATCCCGGTGACCGGCTCCTATGACGCGGCGACCCGGCAGGCGGTGCGCAACGTCCAGTCCTACTTCGCCCTGTCCGTGGACGGGGTTGCCGGCCCGAACACGTACTTCGTGTTCGGCCAGGGTGTGGGCTCACACGTCACGTACGGGGGCCCGCGCTTCGGCAGCAGAACCCTTCAGGAGGGCTCGGCGGGTGGGGATGTGACGGTGCTGCAGAACCGCCTCAACCTGTTCCGGTACAGCCTGGCCCTCGGCGCACCCGCGGACGGCGTCTTCGGAGACAGGACGGCCACGGCGCTGCGACAGTTCCAGACCGATGCGGCCGCCAACGGGGACACCGGCCTCGCCGTGGACGGCGTGTGCGGCCCCTCGACCTTCGACGCCCTCTGGATCTACAGCTACGCTGGCGGCCGCGGCATCATGACCGGGCGGGACGGTCTGGACGTCGTCTTCCTGCAGGTCCTGCTGGCCCAGCTCGGCTTCTATGGAGGACGCATCACTGGGCTGTACGACTCGGCCACGCGCTCGGCCGTGGTGAACTTCCAGCAAGCCGCGGGCATCTCGGCCGACGGAGTGGTGGGGCAGCAGACCTGCCATGCCCTCGGCCTGCGCAACACCGTCGCCGCGCCCTCGCCCTATCCCGTGCCCCCCATCGGGGCCGCGCCGTCGGTCCAGGTATGCTGCGTACCCCTCGCCAGTGCCACGGACGACCTGCACCCCTACGGTGTCGCCGTGCACGCCGTGAACATCTCCGAGGGCTTCGAGAGTGTGGATGTGGTGGGCAACACCCTGCCGGCGCCCTCCTGCTTCGGCTCGCAGTATGGGCAGTACGCCTTCCGGCTCACCAACCGCCAGACCGGTATCGTGAGCACCTTCCTGATGACGGCACTCTCGGGCACGACACCTGGAGACTGGGCGGGCACCTACTCCCCCGGGGTGGTCTCCATCCCCGCGGGACTCGTGCAGGTGGTCCCCACGCCCAGCGGTAGCACCGCGGGCCCGTTCGGGCCGGCGGTGCTCAGCGGCGATCTGACCTCCTGCCCCTCGCCCATGGCCGGGGACATCGACCCAGCGGACCATGGGGACGAGGTCGCGGGCACGCCAACGGGCTGACGGGCCTCCGCTGGCGTTGGCGGTCCCCGGACGACGGGGGCGGCCCAGGGATGCACCCCTGTTCCGCCCCCACGGACGGTCGCCCTCGGCGCCGCGCCAGCGCGTCGCTACGCGCGGCTGACGTAGCCGCCGCTGCGCGTGTCCACCTTGATGCGATCGCCACGTTCCACGAACAGCGGCACCTGCACCGTGGCCCCGGTGTCAATGACGGCCGGCTTGGTCGTGTTGCTCACCGTGTCGCCCTTGATGCCGGGCTCGGTCTGGACGACCGCGGTCTCGATCGTGGTGGGCAACTCGACCTCCACGATGCGCTCCTTGTATGTCGTGACCACAAGCGACATGTTCTCCTGCAGAAAGCGCCTCTGCTCACCCAGCACCTCGGCGGACACCTCGAGCTGCTCGTAGCTCCGGGTGTCCATCAGGTGGTAGCTGCCGTCCGCCTCGTAGAGGAACTGCATGTCGCGCTTCTCCACGATGGCGGCCGGAATCTTCTCCGCCGAACGAAAGGTGCGCTCATAGATGGCGCCGGTCTGCAGGTTCCTCAGCCGGGCGCGCACGAAGGCCGGCCCCTTGCCAGGCTTGACGTGGTTGGATTCCACCACCAGGGTGGGGGCACCGTCCAGCTCCACCGTCATCCCCGCCCGCCAATCGGTCGTCGACGTCATCTCCGCCATGCAAGAAACACCCTCCCTGGGCGCGGTCTGGCCCGCGCCCCTTCAAAGTCCCAATCCCGCGCGGCTCAGGATCTCGGTGCCCGCCGCGCCCACGTGCACCAACTCCTCCAACCGGACCCCCAGGCGCCCTGGCAGGTAGATCCCCGGCTCCACGGTGACCACCGCCCCGGCCGGAACACGCACGCCCGGAGGGGTGCGCCAGGAGAGCCCCGGTCCCTCGTGGACCTCGAGCCCCACCCCGTGCCCTGTACCATGGCCGAAGCACGCCCCGTATCCCGCGGCCTCAATCACGCCGCGGGCCGCCGCGTCCACATCCCGGCCGCGCACCCCCGGCCGCAGGACCGCGAGACCGGCCCGCAACGCCTGGTGCACCACCGCGAAGATCCGGCGGGCCTCATCCGTGGATGGGGCCCCCGGCACGGCCACCGTGCGCGTCATGTCCGAACAGTATCCGTCCAAACGGGCCCCCACGTCCACGACCACCAGCTCACCGGCCTCCAGGGCCCGGTCCGCGGCGACGGCGTGCGGCTGGGCGCCGTGGGCCCCACCGGCGACGATGGGCGGGAAGCTGGTGCCCTCGGCCCCGGCGAGGCGCAGCTGGTGCTCCAGCTCCGCTGCCAGCTCCCGCTCCACGGCTCCCGGCCGGACCAGGGGCAGCCAGCGGCGGAAGGCCTGATCCACCGCCTGGGCGGCTCCGCGGATGGCCGCCACCTCCTCAGGCTCCTTGACGAGCCGCAGGCGCTCGACCACGCCGCCGAGGGGCCGCAGGCGCACCCCCCTGAGTTCGCGCCGCCAGCCCAGGTAGGTCTGGTAGGTCACCGCCGCGGCCTCGAAGCCGAGCACACGGATCCCGCGTTCGGCGGTGAGCTGGGCCAGGGCCTGGCCGTAGGTCTGGCCCTCCAGGCGCACCAGCCGCCAGTCCGGGCACTCCTGCTCGGCCTGATCCCAGAAGCGGGCGTCCGTGATCAGGGCGGCATCCTGAGAGGTCACCCAGAGGATCCCGGCGTCCCCGCGAAACCCGGAGAGGTAGCGCCGGTTGGCCTCGGCCGAGACGACCAGGGCCGCGTCCGTCCCCAGGCGACCGAGATCCGCGCGCAGTCGCTCCAGGCGGGTCATGCCCCAGCCTCTCCCAGCAGGGCGGCCAGTCCGCGCAGCCCCAGCAGGTAGCTGCCGGCACCGAACCCCGCCACCGTCCCCCGACACACCCCCGCCACCAGCGAGCGCTGGCGGAACTCATCACGCGCCGCGGTCTGGGAGAGGTGCACCTCCACCGCGGGCACACCCATCCCGGCCACCGCGGCCAGGGCGTCGCGGATGGCGACGCTGGTGTGCGTGTAGGCGGCGGGGTTGATCAGGATCCCCTGGACGGAGCCGGGCGCCGCGCCGATGGCGCTGACGATCTCGCCCTCGCCGTCGCGCTGCAGGCAGCGCACCTCCAGCCCCAGCTCGCTGCCCAGGGCCTGGAGCGCCGCGTCGATCTCGGCCAGGGTCGTGCGGCCATAGATCTCCGGCTCACGCCGCCCCAACAGGCCGAGATTGGGCCCGTGAATCACCAGGACCGCCGCCAGATGCGCCACCCCCCGGATGCCCGCCCGTGTTCGCGAAGCGGATCCCCAGCGCCTGCTCGAAACCGGCCGCCAGGGCCTCGAGCACCCGCGCCCGTTGGGGTGGAGGAGACAGGAGGTCTCCCAGACCTACCGCGCGGCGGGCCAGGATGGCGGCCGCCCTGGCATCCAGCCCCAGGAGGCGGGCATGCAACCCGGCGTCGAAGGTCAGCGGCAGCGAGCCATGCTGCAACAGGTACCCGGCGCGGCGCACCTGCGCGCTGCCGGCGATCTTGCGTCCCCCGGCCACGAGTTCGTGCGTGGCCGGGGCGTCGAAGCAGGCCCCGCTGCGCGACTCCAGGTGCCGGCCGCTCGCCAGAGCCGCATCCACCCCCAGCAGCCGGTAGGCCGCGACGAGGCCCTCGGCCAGCCAGGCGTAGGCGGCCAGCACCCCCTCTGGGGCCATGGCGAGCGGCATGGCCACGGCGTAGGTGACCTCATCCCGGGCGTGGAGCACCGCGCGACCGCCGGTGGGCCGGCGGACCACGTCCCAGCCAAGCTCCTGGCAGGCCTCGAGGTCACAGGCCTGCTCCAGCGGCTGGTTCTTGCCCACGCTCACCGCCGGCGGATCCCAGGCATACAGGCGCAGGGTCGGGCGCCGCACCCCGGCGGCGGCCTGCCGCGCCAGCTCCAGGTCGCGCGCCATATTGGCCTCGCCCGTCCGAGGCCCGTCCACCACCAGATCCCAGCAGAGGCCCTCCTCCGACACGCTCATAGCCGCAGCTCCACCACCGTGGCGCCCGCCCCCCCCTCGCCGTTGCCCCCCAGGCGGAAGGCGCGCACCTGGGGGTGCCCGCGCAGGAACTCGGCGATGGCCTCGCGCAGGGCTCCGGTGCCCTTGCCGTGGATGAGCCGGATCTGGGAGAGCCCAGCCAGGACGGCATCGTCCAGCGCCTTGTCCACGCGCGAGAGTGCCTCCCAGCGGTCCAGCCCGCGCAGGTCGTGCTCCAGCGTCCCGCCCACCGCCACGTCGCGCTGCACGAGCACCGGCCGGCCCGCGGCGGGGGCGGGCGCCGGAGGGCCGGAGGGCTCCAGGTCGGAGACCGGCACGTTCAGGCGCAGGGCCCCACATTGCACGATCGCATTGCCGTCGGCCGGCGCCTGGCAGAGGGTCCCCTCGCGCCCGAGGCTGCGGATGCGCACCGGCTGGCCCGCGTGGTAACGCCGGGCCGGCGGCGGCGCCTCGCCCAGCTCGCGCTGCCGCTGGCGGAGCTCGCCCCTGAGCTGCTCCGCCGCGCCCAGGGCCGTGGCGTCGGCGGCCTCCTCTGCCAGCCGCCGCATCTCGCGCAGCAGGGTGTCCGCCTGCTGGCGGGCCTGGGCCAGGATCTCGGCGCCCTGCTGCCGGCTCTCGGCCAGGATCGCCGCCCGCTCCGCCTCGAGTTCGGCCCTGCTCACCTCGAGCTGCGCGCGCAGGGCGGCGGCCGCCGCCGCGTCGGTCTCCAGGCGGTCCCGGGCCTCCCCCATGCGCCGCTGGTCCTGGGCCAGGTGCGCGATGAGCTGCTCGACCTGGCGCTCCTCCGGCCGCTGCAGCGCTCGGGCCCGCTCGACCACCCCCGGGTCCAGGCCGAGCCGCTCGGCGATGGCGAAGGCCTGGCTGGGCCCGGGCACCCCGAGGATCAGGCGGTAGGTCGGGGCCAGGGTGTCCGGATCGAAGGCCATCGAGCCGTTGCGCACCCGCGGGGTGCGGTGGGCGAAGGCCTTCAGCTCGCTGTAGTGGGTGGTGACGATCAGCTTGGCCCCGGCCTGAACCAGGTGCTCGACCACCGCCATGGCCAGGGCCGCGCCCTCGCCGGGATCGGTGCCAGCGCCCAGTTCGTCGAGCAGCACCAGCGCGCCCGGCACGCTCTCCCGCACCGCGGCCACCACGGCGCGCATGTGGGAGGAGAAGGTGGACAGGCTCTGGGCCACCCCCTGCTCGTCCCCCGCATCACCCAGGACCCTGGGGAAGACACCCATGCGGGCGGCGCGCACCGGCAGCTGCAGCCCGGCCTGGTGCATGCAGGCCAGCAGGCCCGCGAGCTTCAGACAGACGGTCTTGCCTCCGGTGTTGGGTCCGGTGAGCACCAGGGCGTCGAACGCAAGCCCGAGGGGCAGGTCCACCGGCACCGGCCGCGCCAAAAGGGGGTGTCGCGCGCCCTCCAGCTCCAGCGCGGGCTCGGACAGCGACTCGGCACGCTGGCAGTTCCAGTCCACGGCGAGGCGCGCCCTGGCGTTGATGAGGTCGAGCTCGCCAGCCGCGTCCAGGGCCTGCTGCAGCTCCCCCGCCCGCTCCCCGACCCGGTCCGAGAGCTCGGAGAGGATGCGGGCCACCCCGTGCTCCACGGCGGACTGCGCGGCCCGCAGCCGGTTCCCGAGGTCCACGACGGCCATGGGCTCCACGAAGACGGTGGCCCCTGAAGCGGACTGGTCGTGGATCAGGCCCGGCACCAGCGAGCGTGACTCGCTCTTGACGGGCAGCACGAAGCGGTCCCGGCGCTGCGTGACCAGGGGTTCCTGCACCGCGCCCTCCAGGGCGGCGGCGCGCA
>JAKAUG010000474.1 GCA_021827805.1 Bacillota bacterium
GCTGCGGAGTTCGCCCAGCGCCTGCGGGGCTTTGGCACCCTGGAGGCCCTGGGGGAGTTTGCCTCCGGCTGCCAGCGCTGCGGTTTGCGGGCGGGCTGCCGGGGCGTCGTCTTCGGCGAGGGGGACTCCCATGCCAGGGTCTGCCTGATCGGGGAGGGGCCCGGCGCGACCGAGGACGAGTTGGGCCGGCCCTTCGTCGGACGGGCCGGGGAGCTGCTCAACAGGATCCTGGAGGCCGCCGGTTTTCGTCGCCAGGACGTGTACATCAGCAACGTCGTCCTCTGCCGCCCGCCGGACAACCGCACCCCCACCGATGCCGAGATGGCCGCCTGCCGCCCCTACCTGGAGCGGCGGCTTGAGCTCATCGCCCCGAACATCGTGGTCCTGTTGGGCTCGACCCCGCTGCGCGCCCTGGTGGCCCCCGAGGCCCGCATCACCCAGGAGCGGGGTCGCTGGTACCGCCTGGACGGTCGCTGGGTGCTCCCCACCTACCACCCCGCCTACCTGCTGCGCAACCCCGGCCAGAAGCGAGTGGTTTGGGAGGACTTCCAGATGGTGCGCGAGCTGCATCAGCGGCTCGAGGCGCAGGCCGCCGGATAGCGCCTCCCCGGGCCTCGCGCTGTCAGGGCTCGCCGTCCGGATCCTCGGCCGCCCGGGCCTCGAGCGCCTGCATGATCTGCCGGAGAAGCAGGGGTTCGTCGCCCCGCGCGATCCGCCGGGCCCAGGTGCGCACCCCAAGCGCCGCCGCCAGAAGGGCCAGTACGGGCTGGGGGGCCATTCGGGGGTCGAGGTGCGCCCCGGGACCGGAGGGCAGGGCGCCGAGGGCCAGGGCCACGGCCAGTGCGACGAACAGCCCCGCACAGCCGAACCACACCGCTTCAAAGACCGCGACGAAGGGATGCAGCGTCAGCGCCAACTCCACGGATGTTCCGCCGTTGGCGGGGCCGAAACGGCCGGTGGCGACCGACTGCCAGGCGTTGCGCAGCTGTCCGTGGTGCCAGCTCAGGCGAAAGCCGCGGGCCGTCGCCCCGCCCGAGGGTGTCCCGGGCCGACCAGGAGATGCGGTTGAGCCGTGCGGCGCACTCCCCCGGCCCAAGAGGAGTCCAGAGGCTCAGCTGTCCGAACACCCACCATCGCCGCACCCTCTTGTGCCTCCCCGTGCCGGGCCCGCGGTGGGCGGTCCCCCAGGGGCGGAGGCGCCGCGGCCCCTGCCCCCCGGTGTCAGGCAGCGTTGGGATCGCCACGGTGACTATACGACGTTGCATCTCCGCTGCCTGTCCCCCAGATGCCTCTGTTCACGCGCTGGCCGGAAATGTCAGGCAGAAGTGGTGGCTCCTGATACCAGGACGGAACGCGCTGGGAGGCCAGCGAATCGCAGCTCGGGGCAAACGGACCGCCGGAGAGCACCTCCGCCATTGTGCGCCTCCCTGGCCCTGCCGCTCAGCATGGTTACGCTTTGCCGTGCGCGTTCCTGCGCGCTGAGCGGCAGCCTGGGTGCTGCGCGCCGCCCCGCCTCTCGGCCCCGCCCGTGTGCCGTGGACACGGCCCGGGTTGCGGACCGTGGGTCCCGTGCTCGAGCGGGGCGGGCATGGCCTGATCCCGGCCCCTGACCTCGGTCGGGCGCAGGAGGCGCTCCTGATCCTGCCGGACGCCCAGCGCCGCGGGCCCTGCCCAGGGGAGCGGGAGGCCCTGCTCGCTGGGGCCCCGCGCGGTCATCGTCAGCAGCTCCGGCATGCTCACGGGCGGGCCGTCCACGTTCTGCGCGGCGCGACTGGCCAGCGACCGGCGGCACGCCATCCCCATCAACGGGTACCATGACGAGGAGGCGCCCGGGCGCCTCCTCGTCGACCTCCGCCCAGCGTCGGCCGACGAACGCCGCCTGGTCCTGGGTGGTGCTGAGGTGGCCGTCGTCTGCGAGGTCAGCCGCCGCAACCTCTCCGCCCACGCAGACGGCGACGAGCTGGCCTGCCTGGCCCCTCGGCGGACACTGCTGGTGCACGGCGATGCGGACGCCCGCGCCGCATTGGCCAGGAGGCTGGCCGCGCGCTCCCTCCCGTGCCGACCGCCGAACAACGGCGATGCCTTCCTCACGCAGCTGGTCGGCCAGCGTCACCACGCGACGCCGCTCCGCCCGCAGGCGGAACTCGGCTGGCCGGTCATGATCGCCCGTCTCCACACCAGCAGGCGCTTGCGGAACTGGGGCGCGCGACGATCGGCCTGCCCATCACCAGGGGCCGGGCAGCCACGCGGCGCGGCAGCGCGTGACGGTACGACTGGCGGAAGGGACCGCCCCCGCACCGCGGCAGGCGGTGGCCAGGGAGTCGGGATACACGCTCGTGGTCTCTGGAGCCTGGGAGGAGGAGGGTGTGTCTCCGCTCCGCGGCTGAGGCGTCGCGAGACCACGCTCCCCCTCCTGTACCGCTGGCGCCGGTGGTGTCGTCGGCTGCCCCAACGGGCTGAACAAACCAACACATCCGCCGCGCGTACCGGCGCTGTCGCGGGACCGGCAGCCTGGCGGGGCCGCGCGGAGTCCGCCCACCACATCAGGCTCGCGTGCGTCCGCCCCCCGCGCGAGGTCGGGAACCTCGGGCGGGGGAGGGCTTGTCGGCCGCGCCGGGGGGGCCAGAGGATTCCGTCACGTCCGCTGGCGTCTTCCGACTGGCCGCCTCGTGGTCGATGGCCGTCTGGGCCAACAGCCAGAAGAGCTGGCGCGAGAAGAGCCCGTGCAGGGCGTAGTAGGCCTGGCGCTGGAAGCGCTCGGTCCGCTCCGCGGACCAGGGGGAGGCGGATCGCAGGGTCTCGGGCCAGCGGACCAAGCGCACGTTGGCCTCGCCGTCGGACCCAAGGATCTCCTCCAGGTCGACCTCGGCGAGCCCCACATGCGGGGGGAGCTCGTCGGGCCGCGCCAGGCCCGGCGGCGTAACGAGGAGGAAGAGGTGCACGCCGCGCAGGCGCTCCTCGGCCCGCCGCAGCCAGGCCAGAAGGTCCCCGCGGCTCTGCTTGGCGTCCGCCGCACAGACCTGCACCATCTCGCGGCGCTCCCCGCCCCAGCGCTGGACCTGCCAGCGCCCGGGGTGGCCGGTCGGCCGGGCCGCGCGCAGGGGCTCCTCGCCCAGGGTTCCGGCTTCCCAGGCGCGGTGTGCGGTGTCTGAGGTCCAGGAGGCCTCCTCGGCCTCGGTGGGTGAACGCCAGATCCCCAGGCGTTCATCCAGGACCTCCAGTCTGAGCGCGCCGGTGTCGAGCTCCTCCCAGGGCACGGTGCGGCCCTGCCGCAGGCGGATGCCGACGGC
The DNA here is from genome assembly GCA_021827805.1 of Bacillota bacterium. Classification (GTDB taxonomy): domain Bacteria; phylum Bacillota; class Sulfobacillia; order RBS10-35; family JAJYVN01; genus JAJZWQ01. Next base: position 3,291 of record JAKAUG010000474.1, read on the forward strand.
ATCGTGGCGCAGGCGTGATCGGCCGAGATTGGTTTCCACCGCGGCGAACGGGCACTCGAGCTCACGCGTGAGCAGCCGGTAGGCCGCCCACTCCAGCACGAAGTGGGCCAGCGTTTCGTTGGCCGGCAGCCCGTCGACCCGAGCGCGCCGGGGCACGGCTCACCTCCCACCGGGGGTCGGCCCGCAGTTCTCGGCGGAACCACGCTCTCCTGCCTCAGCGGCGCTCGGCGGGGTGGGCCTCGGCGTCCAGGCGCTGGGCCGTGCGCGCGAGTTCCTCCCGGTCCAGGATCCCGCGGGTCACCAGCAGCTCGATCAGGCTGGCCAGGGCCAGTGTCTGTCGATACTGAACCTCACGCATGTCCGCCAGCCGAGCCCCGGTCAGCACGTCCTCCCACCGCGTCGCCACCGCCGCATCACCCTCCCGCTTTTTGGTATGGTTGACAGGCGAGCCAATGGGCATGCATGGCCCGCGGGGGTGAAGACCGCGGAGCGCGTTTGGGAAGCGGTTCTCCACAGCGACAGCCCCGAACAGACGCGGGAGTTGGGGCGTGCCCTCGGCCGACTGGCGGGCCCGGGGGATGTGGTGCTGCTCTGGGGCCCGGTGGGCGCCGGCAAGACCGTGCTGGCCTCGGGCATCCTGGACGGACTCGGCGTGCCCGGGCCCCATCCCAGTCCCACGTTCACGCTGGTGCATGTCTACCGCGGTCGGCTGCCGGCGGCGCATGTGGACCTCTACCGTCTGGGCGAGGGCCTGGACCCGGCGGAGATCGACTGGGAGGAACTCATGGCCTCGGGAGGCGTCACGGTGGTGGAATGGCCGGACCGCCTGGGGCGCCTCGTCCCCGCCGACGCGCTGGAACTGCGCCTGCGTCCAGAGGACGGGGGCCGCCGTCTGGAGGCGCATCCCGGCGGGGCCCGGGCTCGCGAGTTGTGGACGAGAGTGCGGGAAGGGGTTGGCCTGTGAGGATTCTCGGCCTGGATGCGGCCACGGGAACGGTCGGCGCGGCCGTGCTCGACGACGGCCGCGTGGTGGGCCGTGCGGCGCGGGGCCCTGGATCTCGGCCCGCCGCCGACCTGGCGCCGATGATCGTGCAGGCCCTGTCCTCTGCCGGATTGCGTCCGGCGGACCTGGACGCGCTCGCGGTGGGGGTGGGTCCAGGGTCTTACGCCGGCGTGCGGGCCGCGGTGGCCACGGGCAAGGCCATGGCATGGGCCCTTGGCTGCCCACTGGCCGGGGTCTCGTCCCTTCAGGCCCTGGCCCTTGCCGCGGGGCCCTGGCGGGGTCCCGTGTGGGCGGTGCTCGACGCGCGGCGGGGGAGGCTCTTTGCCGCCCCGTTCCGCTGGATGGACGAGCATCCGGTGGGCACCGCGGCGCCCGCGCTCTGCGACGAGGCCTGGCTGAGGCAGGTGCTGGAAGAAGGGCCCATGCGGGCCCTGGTGGTGGGGAGCGGTGCCCTGGCGCAGCCCGGACATCCCTGGAAGGTTGCGGATCCGCATGACGCGGGGCAGGTGGCTCCGGCGGTGGCACGCCTGGGTGCCCGGCAGGTGATGGCGGGGCAGATCGAGGATCCCATGCTCCTGGTCCCTGCCTACCTGCGCGACCCGCAACTGGGTCCGGCGCCGGACCGTTGAGGAGTCCTTGGCGCGGAGCGTAGACTGGGTCCCCTGGTCTGCCCGAAAGAGGGATGCCTGTGGCGGTGAAGAGGGTTCCGGAGCCCGTCCACCTGGCCGACATGGAACTGCGCCACATCCACGGCGTGCTGGAGATCGAACGGCAATCCTTCCCCACACCCTGGTCTGAACGCGCCTTTGTCTCGGAGTTGACCCAGAACGCATACGCGCACTACATCGTCGCCCTGCGTTCCTCCCAGGTGGTGGGCTACGCCGGGATGTGGCTGATCCTGGACGAGGCCCACATCACGAACATCGCCGTGCACCCGGACGAGCGCCGGCACGGCCTCGGGCACGACCTGCTCACCGAGCTGGAGGTGCGCGCGTACAACCTGGGCTGCCTGCGCATGACGCTGGAGGTGCGTCCAAGCAACCCCGTGGCCCAGCGACTGTACCGGAGGCACGGCTTCGAGCCCCGCGGCCTGCGCCCCGGCTACTACAGCGACACCCATGAGGACGCGATCATCATGTGGAAGGACGAGCTCGTGCCCGCAAGCCCGGCCCCGGACCCGGCGCCTGGCGCCCCGTCCCTTCCGCGGCGTCCGCTGGGGGAGCGCGGATGATCGCCACGGAACACCCGCTGTGCCTGGGGCTGGAGACCAGCTGCGACGAGACGGCCGCCGCGGTGGTCAGCCGGGCGGGGGAAGTGCTGAGCAGCGTGGTGGCCAGCCAGGCGCAGCTGCACGCGCAGTTCGGGGGCGTGGTGCCCGAGGTCGCCGCCCGGCGCCACCTGGAGGCCTCCCTGCCCGTGGTGGAGAGGGCGCTGAGCGAGGCGGGCGTGCGCTGGGAGCGGATCTCACTGCTGGCCGTGACGCGCGGGCCCGGACTGCCGGCCGCGCTGCTGGTGGGCCTGGCGGTCGGTAAGGCCCTGGCCCTGGCCCGTGGCCTGCCCCTGGTGGGGGTCAATCACCTCGCCGGGCACCTGTATGCGCACGCGCTGGGGGACCCAGGCCAGAACGCCCGGTCCCTGCCGCGGCCGGCCGTTGGGCTGGTGGTCTCCGGCTCGCACACCGATCTGTGCCTTCTGCCCGCCGCCGGGGGGCTGGTGCTGCTCGGCACCACGCTGGACGACGCGGCGGGCGAGGCCCTGGACAAGGTGGCTCGCCTGCTTGGGCTTGGCTACCCCGGAGGGCCTGCCCTCGAGCGGGCCGCGCGGGAGGGCGACCCGACCCGGCTCTCCCTGCCCCGGCCGCTGGGCCTGCTGCGTGGTCCGAGGCAGGAACAGCCTGGCGTGGTGGGCGGGCAGTACGCCTTCAGCTTCAGCGGCCTCAAGACCGCGGTGGCCACCGCCTTCGGCCGGGACCCGGGCCTCGCGGTCCCGGACGTGGCGGCCGCCTTCCAGCAGGCCGTGGTGGACACCCTGGTGCAGCGCACGCTCTCCGCGGTGCGGGACCACCGTGTGCACACCGTCCTGTTGGCGGGCGGGGTGGCGGCCAACGGGCTGTTGCGCACGCGCCTGCACACCGAACTCCATGCGCTCGGCGTCGAGTTGCGCGTGCCGCCGGTGCGGTACTGCACCGACAACGCGGCGATGATCGCGGCGGCGGGCTGGATGGCCTGGCAGCAGGGCGGGGCCGCGGACTGGGACCTGGACGTGGACCCCGGACTGCCGCTGGCGCTCTGACGACCCGGG
>JAKAUG010000488.1 GCA_021827805.1 Bacillota bacterium
TGTACGCTGGTCGGATCCACCGCAGTGACGCCCGGCGGTTCCACGACCAGCACGGTGGCCTCCACGTTCCCCTTGCTGCCGGAGAGCGCCACCGGCTGCGTGGTCACCGAGCCAACCCCGGACAGGGTCCCGGCTGGCGCCAGAACCTCCACGGCCGGCGGCGTGACCGTGATGGACACCAGGCGGTAGCCCGGCGCGGGGATGCCCTGCAGGTTGGGGTCCACGAGCACCGCCTTCTGGGGTTGCACTGGACCCACCGGCACCGTCACCGAGATCGATGCGGGCACCACCAGGACATCGGCCACCACGGCCCCGGTCCGGTCCTCCGCCTGCAGGGTCACCTGGGAAGTCACCGCGGCCCGGGCGCCCTCCACGCTGACGGACGCAACCACCTGGTTCACCTGGTCCACGTTGCTGGCCGGACCGCGCAGGGCGACGACCAGGTTGGCCGGTGCGACGGGACCGGTGACCCCGAAGCCCGAGGCCGGCGTCCCCGTGACATGGATGTCCACGGGGCTCTCCCTCTCGATGATCGGCTGGGCGGTGACCTGCACGTCCGCGGGGGTCGCGCTCAGCGGCTGCACCCCAGGCGGCACGGAGACCTGCACGTAGTAGGCCGCCGTTCCGGCCACCGCCTCGGTCAGGTCCACGCTGGCCAGCACACGCAGCGGGTTCAGCTCGTTGATCACCTTGGCGCTGCCGCTCACCGTCACGGCCACGCTGGCGGGGCGGATGCTGCGCACGGCAAGAGCGGAGGGCAGCCCCACCGCGCGCACCGGCACGCCGACCAGCGTGCGCTGCACGTTCCCCGCCGTGGGCTGGCCCACCACCTGCAGGTAGATGAGCACGGCCAGGGCCAATGAGAGCAGCCGCAGGAACAGTTCGTTGCCCAGCAGCCTATCCACCGGCCGCACCCCTGATCCGAACCGCTTTGCTGAGCGGCGGGGGCGGCTGCAGGAAGTTCTCGAGCATCTCGCCGAGGGTGTCCATGTCGATGCCACGGATGAGCTTGCCCGCACTGGCCAGGGAGATGGAGCCCGTCTCCTCAGACACCACCAGGCCCACGGCATCCGTGCGCTCCGTGATACCGATGGCGGCGCGGTGTCGGCCTCCCACATCCGCCGCCAGGGGTTGCGCCTCCGCCAGGGGCAGAAAGCACGCCGCCGCCAGCACCCGGCTCCCGCGCACGATCACCGCGCCGTCATGCAGGGGGGTGTTGGGCACAAAGATGTTGATCAGAAATTCCGAGCTGACCAGGCCGTCGATCTTGATCCCGGTTTCGGCGATGTCCGTGAGGCCGGTGGCGCGTTCCAGCACGATCAGGGCACCGATGCGGTTGCGGGAGAGCACCCCCGCGGCCCGCTTGAGCTCGGTCACGACCGCCGTCACGCTCTGCGGTCCCTCCTCCGCCAGGTGCCGGGAGAAGAAGCGGGCCCGCCCAACCTGCTCGAGGGCCCGGCGCAGCTCCGGCTGGAAGACGATGGGCAGCGCGACCACCAGGGCCACAGCCATGTCGTGCAGGAGCCAGGAGGTCGCGGCCAGGTGGAGGCGCGTGGCGACGAAGGAGGCGGCGAAGACCAGGATGAGGCCGTTGATGAGCGCCACGGCGCGGGTGCCGCGGATGAACATGAGGACACGATAGATGACGTAGGCGACGATGAGGATGTCCAGCACGGCGACGGCCCAGTGCAGGAGACTGCCAGAGGCTAGGTATCCCATCGCGGAGAGGAAAGGCACGCATCGACCCCTCCGTGGCTCAGCCGCCTCCGCCGGGGGAGGTGGGCGCCCTGATGCCGCCCAGGTTCGCGGTTGGGAGGGAAATCCCCCCCTCCGGCCCCCTCATGGTGCCCCGCCCGCGGGTTCCTCCGCACGCACATAGTAGGCCAGGGCCTCAAGCTCCATGGCCAGGTCCACGTTGTGCACGCGCACCGGCGCGGGCAACTCCAGGCGCACGGGTGCGAAGTTCAACAGCACGTCACATCCGGCGGCCGCCAGCTGCTCGGCCACCCCCTGGGCCTGGGCCGCGGGGACCGCGATGATGGCCATGCGCACATGCAACAGACGCACCGTGTGCGCCAACTCGGCCATGCTCTGGATCACATTGTCCCCCAGACGCTCGCCCTGCTTGTGGGGGGCGGTGTCGAACACGGCGACGATGCGCGGCTGCTGGCGCCGCCCGTGGTTGTACCGGGCAAGGGCGGTGCCCAGATGCCCGGCTCCCACCAGGGCCACCGGCACCTCCCGGTCCAGCCCAAGGACCTCGCGGATGGATGCCGCCAGATGCCCGATGCGATAGCCCACACCGCGCGTCCCGAACCCGCCCAGCATGGCCAGGTCCTTGCGGATCTGCTCGGAGGTCAGGCCCGTGTGCTGCGCCAGCTGTGCGGAGGACACGATGTCGTTTCCCTGCGCCTCCAGGTCGCTCAGGGCGCGCAGATAGACGGGCAGGCGCTTCACCGCCACGTCCGGCAGGCGCTCCAGCACCTGGCGCCGCGGCCGTTTCAACAGGAGTCCCTCCCCAAGGCGTGCCGGGCCCCTCAGCGGACGCGGTGCGCCAGTTCCACGGCCAGCTCCGCGAGTGCCTCGCGCGCCGGCCCGGCGGGCAGAACCCGCAGGGAGGCCACGGCCTGCTCGACCAGGGCGAGCGCCTGCCCCGCCGCGTACTCCAGCGCACCGGAGCGTTCGAGCAGGGCGCGCACCTGGTCCACCGTGTCGTCCCCGACCGGGCGGCGAGCCAACAGGCGTCGGAGCGCGGGGCCGTCTGGCCCCCCGAGCGCCCAGGCGACGGGGAGGGTATACACCCCGGCCCGCAGGTCGGACCCGGTCGGCTTACCAAGCGCCTCCGCCGTGGCCGTGAGATCCAGCAGGTCATCCACGATCTGAAAGCAATCGCCCACCGACGCGCCGTAGGCGCCAAGGGCGGATGTCCACTCCACGGGCGCCTGCCCAGCCAGGGCGCCCATCCGGCAGCATTCGGCGATGAAATAGCCGGTCTTGCCGTGCACGCGGCGGCGGTATCCCTCCACCGTCACCTCCGGGTCCCACTGCGCCTGGATCTCGTCGATCTCCCCGGCGCAGGTGACCGAAACCACGTCGCTCATGACGCGCACCAGGCGCGGATCGCCGTGGGCGGAGAGGATGGAGAAGCCGCGTGCGAATAGGTGGTCCCCGATCAGCACGGACATCGGCACGCCCCACTTGGCGTGCACGGTGGGCACGCCCCGGCGCCGGTCGGACGCATCGATGAGATCGTCGTGGACCAGGGTCGCCATGTGGATGATCTCACAGGCGATGGCCGCGGGCACCAGGGCGTCCTCCTTGGCGCCGACGGCGTTGCCGCTCAGCACGACCAGGGCCGGGCGCAGGCGCTTGCCGCCCGCGAGCAGGTGCGTGGCGAGCTCGGCGACCTGGGAACCGCCGGTCGCGAGCGCGTCGCGCAGCCCCTCTTCCACACGCAGCAGGAGCGGACGAACAGCTTGGAAGGGATCGGTGACCGCGTCCACAGACACTGTCGCGGCACGATCCCCTGGCACGCCAGACCCCCCAGACCGCGGGCGGACCCCGCCTCGAAACCCTGCCTATCCTCTCGCAACGGCCGGACCAATGCAACGAGAGGGGGAGCGTATTGTCTTCAGGCCATCGGGCCCGGCCGGTTGGCCCAGCGGTGAAGGACACCGAGTCGGTACTGCACCGCGGACTTGCCGAGCGGCGGGTCCAAGAACGCGCCCAGCTCGCGCAGGCTGGCCTCCGGGTGGGCGAGGCGCGCCTCCGCCACCACGCGCAGCCCCTCGGGCAGGGCGGACCAGAGACCCCGGGAGCGCAGGGCGTCGATGTCCTGGATCTGAGCCAATCCCGCGGTGCCGGCCTTGCCCAGGTTGGCCGTTTCCGCGTTGACCAGGCGATTGACGCTCGAGCGCACCTCGTGGCGGATGCGGTGCTCCTCGTAGCGCAGCACCGCCGCGGGGGCGCCGATCGCCGCCAGGAACTGGGAGATCGCGGCGCCGTCCTTGAGGTAGACCACCCGGCGCCCGCGGCGGCCGAAGGTGCGCCCAGAAACCTCGAGGCTCGCCAGGGCGGCAAGCAGCGCCTCGGCCACCTGGGGGGCGTTGCCGTCCACGTCGAGTTCCAGGTGGTGGTCCCGGGCCGGATCGTCCACCGAGCCGGCGCCCAGGAAGAAGCCGCGCAGGAAGGCGGGTGCCAATCTGGGCCGGAGCAGGGGGGCGGGCACGAGGTTCCGCGGCCGTCCCCCCGGATCCAACAGGCGCAGGCTCTGCAGCAGAACCAGCGCCTGCCGCCAGCGGCACACGAAGCGTCCGCCCGCCGAGCCCGCCGTGCGTCGCACGGCCAGCGTGGGCCGCGGCAGCTCGAGCGCACGGCACAGGCGATAGACGCGGCGCGCCACCACCGCCCGTTCACCGCGCACCTCCAGGGCCAGGCCGTCCTTGGCGACCAGCAGTGAACCCGCGGCGCGGATCAGCCCGTGCAGTTCGGCGGCGGCCCGGATCCTGTCCGGAGGGATCTGGGCCAACTCCTCCTTGACGGCGAGGGCAAAGGTCGCCGCCGGCAGGCGCTCGCGGGCGCCCCCTGCCGGCCTCAGCGCCCTGCGCCCCCCACCTGGGCACCCCTGCGCAACCGCTCCTGCAGGTAGTAGTAGTCGATGACCTGGCGTGGAGCCGGCGTCAGACGGCGCAGGGCCTCCTGCAGCACCACGCGGGCCAAGCGGTCGGGATCATGCCGCACCAGTCCGTCCCGGGTCACCACATCCGCGGCCAGCACGGCCACACCGAGCTCCTGGCAGCGGGCGGCGTCCACCGCGACGGGGCTCGACCCCTGCGCGCTATACGGTCCCAGGCGCTCGGTGCCCACGGGGCGGCTGTTCACCAAGACCAGGTCCACGCCCGGACGCCCGACGTGCGCCTGCAGGGCCGCGAGATGGTCGCCGGCCGAGAAGCCATCGGTCTCCCCGGGCTGGGTCATGACGTTCACCACCAGGATGCGGAGGGCGCGGGTCCGCCGCAGGGCTTCGCGCAGTCCGGAAAGCGCCAGGTTTGGCAGGATGCTCGTGTACAGGCTCCCCGGCCCGATGACGAGGATGTCCGCGTCCAGCACGGCCCGCACGGCGGCCTCCAGCGCGGGTGGATCCGGGGGATCCAGACGCAGCCGGGCAATGCGGCCGCCTGCCGCCGTGATGGAACTCTCCCCCCGGACCTCGCGCCCGTCCTCCATCTCGGCGACGAGCACAACATGCTCGAGCGTCGACGGGAGCACCTGGCCGCGCACGGCCAGAATGCGGCTGGCAGCCTCGATGGCCTGCACGAAGTCGCCGGTCACCTCGGACAGCCCGCTCAGGAGCAGGTTCCCGACCGAATGGCCCGCGAGGTCGCCGCGGCTGAAGCGGTGCAGAAAGACCTGTTCCATGAGCGGCTCGGTGTCTGCCAGGGCCAGCAGGCAGTTGCGCACGTCCCCCGGGGGCAACACACCCAACTCGCCGCGCAGCCGTCCGGAGCTCCCACCGTCGTCCGCCACCGTCACCACGGCCGTGATGTTGCCGCTGTATGCCTTCAGACCGCGCAGCAGCACGGGCAGGCCCGTACCGCCGCCGATCGCCACGAGGCGGGGACCCCGGCCGGCGTTGCGCCGCACGTACAGGGCCTCGCCCAGACCCTCCGCGCTCTGGGGAGCCAGGGCGCGCGCCACGGAGAGGGACACACCGCGAAGCCCGGAGGAGGCCAGCGCGGCTCCGGAGAGGAGGAAGAACAGGGCGAGGACCCACCGGGGCACGGTCGTGCCATCCGGCTTGCGCAGGGCGTGCGCGATCGCCGCGGCGATGGCGGGCATGGTGCCGGGACTCACACTGAACGCCACACCCAGGCCAAGCAGCAGGGCGGCGAGCGCCACCAGGGCCAGCCAGCGTTTGACGCCCAATCCTGGGTAGAGCCAACTCAGGACCCGCATGGCTAGCCGCCTCCCCCAGGGGGTGTGCCCGCGGGCGTGGCGGCCGGTCCGTCGGGCCGCTCCACATCGCGGTGGACAACCTCAACGATACGTCCCGGCGCCCGCAGGTGTTCCGCCAGCACGGTGGCGACCACGACGGAGCGGTGGCGACCTCCGGTGCAGCCCACGGCGAGCACGAGTTCCGCCCGTCCCTCGGCCTGGTAGCGTGGCACCAGGAAGTCGAGCAGGGGCCGGGTCAGCTCCAGGAACCGCGCGGTCTCGGGCCGCTCCAGCACGAAGGCCGCAACGATCGGATCGCGACCGGTGAAGCCGCGCAGGCCCAGATCGTAGTGCGGGTTGGGCAGAAAGCGCACGTCCAGCACCAGATCGGCGTCGGGGGGCAGCCCGTGCTTGAAGCCGAAGGAGAGCACCGTGATCCGCAACTGCGCACTCTGACCCTCCCCGAAGATCTGGCGCAGCCGTGCCCGGAGCTCCCCCTGCTGCAGGCGGTCTGTGTCCAGCACCTGGTTGGCCTGGTCGCGCAGGGGCGCCAACAGACGGCGCTCGGCCGCGATGCCGTCCGCCACCCGTCCGTCAGCCGCCATGGGGTG
>JAKAUG010000361.1 GCA_021827805.1 Bacillota bacterium
AGGGTCTCTGGTCCCTGCGTGGCGCCACGGCGGGGCGTTTGCCGCTTGCCGCCCGGGGGGACGGGTCCGCCCGTCTCCCTGTGAACGGACGTCAAGGCAGGGCTTGCCTCGAACGGCGAGAAGTGGGCAGGCTGGCCTGGGGACGCGTTGTTGGGGGCGGAGGTGCCTCGCCTTGGCAGAGGGGATCCGGCGCGTGGGAATCTGGATGAACCCGCAGAAGGCGAGGGCCCGACCGCTGGCCCTGACCCTGGCGAACTGGCTTGAGGGCCGTGGGCACGAGGTCGCTGTGCCACCCTGGGTTTCGGATCTTGTGGGCCCGCGGGTGCAGATCGCGACACCCGATGTTCTGGGGGAGCGAGTCGGGCTCCTGGTCGTCCTCGGTGGAGATGGCACCCTCCTCGGCGCGGCGCGGCAGACATCCGCCGCGGCCCCGCCGCTGTTGGGGGTGAACCTGGGCCATCTCGGCTTTCTCACCGAGGTGGAGGAGGCCGAACTCTTTACCGCGCTGCCTGGCATCCTGGATGGGGAGTACAGCCTGGACGAGCGCATGATGCTGGAGTGCGAGGTGCATGGCGCGGGGAGGCCCGTGGAGCGCTGGCGGGCCCTCAACGACGTGGTTCTGACCAAGGGCCCCTTCGCCCGGCTGCTGCGCCTGCGGGTCGGGGTCGACGACCGCGAGGTGGTCTCCTACCCGGGCGACGGCATCATCATCTCCACGCCCACCGGCTCCACCGCCTACAGCCTCTCGGCCGGGGGGCCCGTGCTGCATCCGCATGTGGACGGTATCCTGGTCACGCCCATCTGCCCGCACACGCTCTACTCGCGGCCGCTGCTGCTCTCCGCCGGGGAGCGGTTGGTGCTGCGCACGGACAGCGACCAGGGCCCGACCCGGGTGGATGTGGCGCTCACCGTGGATGCCCAGGAGGGCCGGGCCCTGGTGCCTGGGGAATGGGTGGAGGTCGCCGCCAGTCCACAGCGCGCGCGCTTGGTCCGCCGGCCCGGCTGGAATTTCTACGCCGTTCTGCGCCGCAAGCTGGCGGAGGACGACCGTCTGGGCCTGGAGCGCGACTCGCTGTAACTCTGCGGGAAGGGGCCGCACGCACCATGCCGGGGCAGCGAGGTACCAAGTCCGCCCGACAAACCCTGATCGTGGAGTGGATCTCCCAGCGACGGGTGGCCACCCAGGAGGAACTGGCCGCTGAGCTCGGCCGGCGGGGTTTCCACGTGACACAGGCCACCGTCAGCCGGGACATCCGGGAGCTCGGCCTGGTGAAGCTGAGCGAGGGCGAGGGTCTGACGCGGTACACCACTCGCGAGGCGGTTGCCGGCACTCCGAGCGCACGGATGCTGCAACTCTTCCGCGACTGCGTGCTCGACCTGAACTGGGGCGAGAATCTGATCGTCGTCTCCACCCTGGCTGCCACCGCCCAGGGGGTCGCCGAGGCCATCGATGGCCTTCACGCCCCAGAGGTGATCGGTACTCTGGCGGGGGAGCGGACCGTGTTCGTGGCCATCAGGCGCAAAGACCAGGTCAAGGGCTTCGTGCGGCGTCTGCGCAACCTGTTGGGCACGCGTGAGGGACCACCGACGGGGCCGGACTCCGGCTGAGGATCTCGGGGGGGGGCACGAGGCGTGCTGGCCAGGCTCGAGGTGGCCAACCTGGCGATTCTGGAGCATGTTGCCCTGGAGTTCGGCCCTGGCCTCAACGTCCTGACGGGGGAGACCGGCGCGGGCAAATCGCTCTTGCTGGACGCCCTGCAGCTGGCCCTGGGCTCCAGGGCGACCCCGGAACTGATCCGCAGCGGCGCCCGCTCCCTGCGGGTGGATGCGCTCTTCGAGATCCCCGCCGGGTCGGCGCTTGAGGTCCGACTCGAGGAGTTGGGTGCCGCGGCAGAGGACGGAGGCCTGCTGTTGAGCCGTGAACTGGCCGTGGGCGGACGCGGGGCCTGCCGTCTGAACGGGCGCCTGGTCACCGCGGCCCAGCTGCGCCAGGTGGGGGGGGAGCTCCTCGCGCTGCTCGGGCAGGGGGAGTACCACCGCCTCGCCCAGCCCGCGGCGCAGCTCGAATACCTGGACGCCTACGCCGGACTGGGGGCGGAACGGGCCGCCGTGGCGGCGGCGTACGCGCGCTGGCGACAGGCGACCGCCGAGTTCGGGGCCCTGGGGGGCGACGGGGCGGAGCGAACGCGCCGCCGGGATCTTCTCCTGCACGCGGTGGAGGAGATCGAGGCCCTGGATCTCGCACCCGACGAGGAGGAGCGCATCTCCGAGCGCCGGAGGGTGCTCGGCCAGGCGGAACGCCTCCTCGAGGCGGCGCGCCTCGGCCTGGATGCCCTGCGGGAATCCGAGGGCGCCGTGCAGGACCGCCTCGGGACCGTCGAGGGCGAACTCGGTTGGGCGGCCCGCGTGGACCCGCGCCTGGGCGAGGCGTACGCCCTCACCCAGGAGGCCCGGGTGGCCGTGACCGAGGCCGCGCGCCTCTTGGCGGACTACGCGGAGAACGCGGGGCTCGATCCCGCCGAGCTGCAGGCGGTCGAGCGGCGCTGGGAGCAGATCCAGCGCTGCAAGCAGAGGTATGGGGACAGCGTGCCCGCGGTGTTGGCCCACCTGGCGCGCTGCCGCGCGGAGCTGGAAGGCCTGGAGGAGGGCGAGGGTCGGCGGGCGCGCCTCGCCCAGGAGGTGGCCGCGCTCAGCCAGACGTTGGGACAGGCCGCGGATCTCTTGGGCACGAGGCGCCAGGAGGCCGCCCGCCGCCTGGAGGCGGAGGTCGGGCAGGTGCTCGGCGAGCTTGGCATGCCCGGTGCGTCTCTGGCCGTGCGGTTTGAGCGGCGGGTGGCGACGGATGGCGTGCCCGTGGGGTCCGAGACGCTGGCCTGCGGACCGGCGGGCTGCGAGGAGGTCTCCCTGCTCTGGGGGGCCAACCAGGGGGAGCCCGCCCTGCCGCTCGGGCGCGCGGCATCGGGAGGCGAGCTCTCCCGGCTACTGCTTGCCCTGTATACGCTGGGTCGGGAAGCCCAGGAGGTTGGTACCCTGGTCTTCGACGAGGTCGACGCCGGACTCGGTGGGCGCGCCGCCGTGCGGGTCGCCCAGCGCCTGCAGCTGCTGGCCCGCCAGCGCCAGGTGCTATGTGTGACGCACCTGGCCGTGGTGGCCGCATCGGCCTCCCGCCATTTCAACGTCCTCAAGGAGGAGACCCTGGGGCGCACCAGCGCACGCGTCCTGGAGCTCGAGGGCGGCGCGCGCATCGCCGAGGTGGCGCGCATGTTGGACGGCGCCGGGGGAGCCTCCGCGCTGCGGCACGCTCAGGAGATGCTCAGCCACATGGCGGCCGGCGGCTGAGCGGACGAGCGCGGTCCCGCGGTGGGCCCAGCGTGGCTGATCAGGGAGGCCCGAAGGGAGCCCTTGAGCGGGATGTTCTTTGCCCTCGCGCTCGCGGCCGGCCTGCTCGTGGGGCTGATCGGCGGCGGCAGGCCGCAGGCCCTGCAGGGGCTCCGCGTGCGGGCCTGGTGGCTGGTGCCCGCGGGCCTGATCCTGCGCAGGGCCCTGGCGCTCCTGACACCTGGCCCGCACGCCGTCGCGTCGGCCACCGAGGTCCTGGGCGTCATCCCCTACGTCGCGCTGGTGGCCTGCGCCCTATCCAACCTGCGGTTGCCCGGTGCCCTGGCGATCGGCCTGGGGGCGCTCGCCAACGGTGTGGCCACGGAGATGGCCGGTGGCCGCATGCCGGTCTGGGTGGCCGCGACATCCCGCCTCCCCGCTGCCGTCGTGGCCCGACTTGTGGCGGGCCAGGCCGGGGGGCACGTGGCCATGGCACGGCCCCACGGCATCCTCTGGCTGGGGGATGTGCTCGGGCTGCCGCGGCCCCTGCCGCCGGTGGTGATCAGCCTGGGCGATCTGGCGGTCGCCCTGGGCGCGGCGGCGCTCCTGGCGCTCTCCATGCGCGCTGCCCGCCCCTCGCCCTCGAGGTCCACATAGGCCGGGCATCCGGGGGGGATGGTTGCTAGGGCGGGTCGATCGACCCCGAGGGGCAGGCGGGGTCCTGGTGTGGTGGCGTCGCGTCGTGACCGTGACGGCAGCCCTGAGCATCCTGATTGTGGACGCCACCCCCGCGGCGCAGCACCTGCTGCGGCTTCCGAGCCGCATCACCATCGCCGCGGGGCAGAGCCAAACGCTCCCGCTGGATCTTCCGGGGTCCCTGGCCGTGCGCGGCAGCGGCGGTTCAGGGCTGCGCGTGGACGAGCGCCAGCTCGGGGCGTCCTGGAGCCGTCTGCCCGGCAGGGCCCTGACCCTGCTACCGGCGGGGCCCGGCCTGTTCGTGCTGCACATGCGCCTATTCGGCGTTCTTCCGTGGCGTGCGCTCCGGGTCGAGGCCGTCGCCGTGCCGGAGGTGTATGCCTCCGGGCAGAGCGTGGGGGTTGTGCTGCGCAGCAGGGCCCCGCTCGTCGTGGGACTGGCCGGCGGGCGCTGGCCGCTTCTGGGGAACGCGCCGGCCGCGCGCGCTGGCCTGCGACGCGGCGACTACATCCTGGCGGTGAACGGCACGGCGGTCAGCGGGGCCGCGGACCTGGCCCAGGCCGTGCAGAGGGCCGGCGCCTCCGGGCAGGCCGTCCAACTCCTGGTCCTTCGGGGTGGGCAGCGGCTCCACCTGACGGTGCGGCCCGAGCGCGTGCGCGGCACCTACCTGCTGGGGGTTTGGGTGCGGGACAGGGCGACGGGCATCGGGACCATGACCTTCATGAGCCAGAGCCGATACGGCGCCCTGGGCCACGCCGTAACGGACAGCACGACGGGGGTGCCGGTGCTGCTCGGCAGTGGCTCGCTGTTTGCCAGTCAGGTCTCCTCCGTGCAGCCCAGCCGGGATGGTCGGCCCGGTGAGAAGGTGGGGGCCCTGATCTCCGGCGCGCCACCCCTGGGTTCTGTCACGGACAACACCGAGGTTGGGATCTTCGGCCGCCTCCTGCAGCCCCTGGCGGCGGCGATCCTGTCCGCGCACGCCATACCCGTGGCGCTGGAGGACCAGGTGCACGTGGGGCCCGCGCAACTGCTCACCGTCCTGCACGGGACGAGCGTGGCCTCCTATGCCGTGCGCATCGACGCCGTGCTGCCTCAGCGGCGCGCCGCATCCAAGGGCCTGGTGCTCACCGTCACCGACCCCGCCCTCCTGGCGTCGACCGGGGGCATCGTGCAGGGGATGAGCGGAAGCCCGATCCTGCAGGACGGCCGGTTGGTCGGCGCCGTCACCCACGTGCTGGTGGACAACCCGCAGCGCGGCTACGGTGTACTCGCGATCTGGATGACGCAGGCCGCGGGACTGGGAGAGCAGCCAGCGCGCGGCGTCTAGTGGGGCGGTCCCGTCATCCAGAGGCGGATCGTCAGCAGGGCGATGACCGTGCCCAGGATGGCGTAGGCCCCCGCCTCGTTGAACTTGCCCTCCTCGCGGAGGATGCGGCCCAGCGATCCCCGCGGGCGCAGCAACTCCTGGGCGGCGATGCCCACGGTGACGAGTCCCGCATACATGAAGTGCAGCGGGTCTCCGGGGTGCGCGCCCAGGGTCAGCATGACGATGCCGAGCACGATCTGCACGGCGAGCAGGGCCGTGGGGACGCGCAGCGCGTGCCAGAAGGCGCGCGGCAGATCGTGCTTGAGCCGGTAAAGGACAGCCGCCCAGATGGCCAGGACGGCCGATGCGACCAGAAACAATAGGCCCACCACGGTGTGGACCTCCGGGAGCCAGTTCAGCGCTGCCACCCCCCGAGGAACTCAGGAATTTGCATCCACGCCATCCTCAAGCCCGATACCCCTGGTGGCCAGGGCTTCCAGCAGGCGGAGCCGTTCCACCCGCCGGCGCGCGCGCTCCGCGCCCAGCTGACCCAGGGTCGCGGCCAGAGCCAGTCCCAGCAGGGCGGGCGCGGCGAGCGCGCCAGCGTGCAGCAGGGATCCGAGCACGACCCCGGCGGCCGCGAGGACCAGCCCGGCCGCCGCCTGCCGCATCTCAGCGCGCAGCGCCGCCCAGCCAAGCGCCCAGGCCACCAGTGGCCAGAGCGGGGCGCCGAATGCGGCGCCAAGGCCTCCGAGCAGGCCGAGGCACCCCCACCCCCACCAGGAGGCGGGGCGGGCGCGGGGCGCGGTCCACCAGAGGCCGAGCCAGGTCAGGGCGAGCAGCGTGGCTCGGACCGGGAGGCCGCGCACCACCCACCAGAGCACGGCAGCCAGGGCCACAGTCGCCACGACCGGCAGCAGCAGCGGCCAGCGTCCCCACTGCGCGGAACGCCGGCTGCCGCTGGTACAGTCTCCCCGGCCCGCACAGGCGGATAACTGGCATCCCGCGCAACGGCCGGGGTCATGCGTGCTGTCTGTCATGCACGGCTCCGTTCCCCTTTTCATAGTCTTTCGTTTCCGACCGCCAGAGCGGCCAGTTTCCGACTCAAAGGTTCCTGCTTCACAGCAGCCGGTTTCACCAGGCAGTTCTCCTGGCCAGAGCCTTCTGCTCCACAGGCGTTTAGCGTCTCCGGGGAACTCCCGGCG
>JAKAUG010000386.1 GCA_021827805.1 Bacillota bacterium
ACGGCACCGGTCTTGAGCAGGGCGCCGTCCGGCGCCAGATTGCCGTACAGCACGGCCAGGCCCCCGATATCCGCGTGGGCACGCTCCAGCGGCCGGATCACCTCGGGATCACGGTTGACGGCCCCCTGGATGTTCTCGCCCAGGGTGTGGCCCGTCACCGTCAGACAGTCGGGGTCCAGCACGCCGGGACGGCGGGAGATCTCCCGCAGGATGGCGGAGATGCCTCCGGCGCGGTCGACGTCCTCCACGTGCCAGTGCGAGGCCGGACTGACCTTGCAGATGTACGGGACACGCGCCGCGATCTCGCCGATGCGCGCCAGCGGATACTCCAGTCCGGCCTCATGGGCCAGCGCCATGCCGTGCAGAACGGTGTTCGTGCTGCCGCCCATCGCCACGTCCAGGGCGAAGGCGTTATCGAGCGCCGATACGGTCACGATGTCCCGCGGCTTGATGTCCCGCTCGATCAGCACCATGATCTGCTCCGCGGCCCGCCGGGCCAGCGCCTCGCGCTCCGGGGTCTGGGCCAGGATGGTGCCGTTGCCGGGCAGGGCCAGCCCCAGGGCCTCGCACAGGCAGTTCATGGAGTTGGCCGTGAACATGCCCGAGCAGGAGCCGCAGGTCGGGCAGGCCAGCCGCTCGAGCTCGAGGAGCTGCGCGGCGCTGGTGCGCCCCGCCTGCACCCCGCCGACGCCCTCGAAGACCGAGATCAGGTCGATGGCCTCGCCCGTACCGCTGCGGCCGGCGCGCATCGGCCCCCCGCTGACAAAGATCGTGGGGATGTTCACGCGCAGGGCGGCCATGAGCATGCCCGGCGTGATCTTGTCGCAGTTGGGGATACAGATCAGCGCGTCGAACCAGTGGGCCCGCACCATCGTTTCCACCGAATCGGCGATGAGCTCCCGGCTCGGCAGGGAATAGCGCATACCGACGTGGCCCATCGCGATGCCATCATCCACGCCGATGGTGTTGAACTCGAAGGGCACGCCGCCGGCCTGGCGCACGGCCTCCTTGACGACCTCGCCGAACGCCTGCAGGTGCCTGTGCCCGGGAATGATGTCCACATAGGAATTGCAGACCCCGATGAACGGCTTGGAGAAATCCTCCTCACGGACCCCGGTGGCCCGCAACAGGCTCCGGTGGGGAGCCCTGTCGATGCCCCTCTTGATCATGTCGCTGCGCACACGAATCCTCCCTACGGCCATTCGGCCGAGCAGGGCTTTTCCGCTCCCGGAGCCCGGCTCCTGCAATCCGCGCACCGCCCGAGCCCCGCACGCCGTACGGCAGGAATCGGGCGGCGGCGCGCGCAAGGTGCACACCGAGCGCTGCCACCGGCGGGAGGTCGCGATGGGCGGAGAGCATCGGGCGCGCCTCGCGGCGGGCGCCCTGTTGGGGACCACGCTGCTGCTCGCGGCCTGCGGTTCGGCCCGCCCGCTTCCCACACCGGCCCCGTACACCCGTCCCCTGGCGCTGCCGACGCGGGCCTTCGCCTCGGCCGGAACCCAGGCCAGCGCCGTCCCCCAGGGATCCAACCTCCTGGCGGGTGGCTCTCCGGTCATCGCCATGAACACACCCGACGGGACCGGGGTCTCCCTCCAGCCCCAGGGCCAGGGATACCAGGTGGTCTTCGGCGCCAACGTGGCCCAGGTCTCCAATGTCCCGGCGGAGGGTGACTGGGTGGCCTACGTCCTGCCGCAGCTGCAGCGGGGACAGCGCTATGTGTTCACGGTGAGCGTGCGGGGCCAGGGCTCGGCCTACATGGATGTCTGGGATGGGGGCACGGATCTGGCGAGCCCCGTGGCGCAGCTGACGTCCAAGCCCCAGGTGCTGTCCATGACGGTGACCCTGCCGACGTTCGGGCTGTCGCCGGGCAACAGCACGCCCGAACTGCAGGTGCGCACGCACACCTTTCCGACCACCGTCCTCTTCACCGCGGGCGTGTACGTGGCCTCCGGAGGGAGTCAGCGATGAGCGCGCGCATGCCCCGGCGGCAGTGGATCGGTCTCGTGCTGCGTGCCGCGGCGGCGGCCCCGGTGCTGGGGCTCTGGGACCCGGCCTCGAGCCCCGTGACGACACGACGCGTCCCGCCCGCCCCCAGCACGCTGGACCGCACCTCGTTCCAGACGAACGCCCCGTACAGTTCCGATCTCGATCTCGGGGCGGACACCGTGATGGTGTACGCCAACGCCCTGCACTCGGGCCTCAAGGGCCGCATGGCCAGCTGGGCCGGCCACGGCTACCGGCTGACCGTCATGGGCAGCATCAGCCACGACTGGACGGGCGAGTTCGCCAATGGCGGTTTTGATAGCCAGGACCACATCGGCAGCGTGCAGCAGACGAACGCTGGCACGCTGATGACGATCGGCAGCGGCTACTACATGGTGCCGACCGAGGCCTGGGCCAACTACCTGGTGGCGATCGGTGAGCACGCCGCGGCGACGGGCGCCGAGGCCTACTATCTGGAGGAGCCGGAGTTCTGGCTGCGCGCCGGTTACAGCCCGGCCTTCCAGGCCGCATGGAAGACATACTACGGCGAGCCGTGGGAGGACCCCCTGAGCTCGGAGAAGGCCATGTACCGCGCCGGCCAGCTCAAGGCACGACTCTATGTGCAGCTTGCCCGCGACGTGTTCGGCCGGCTGCGGGCCAAGCATCCGAAGATGCGGCTGGGCATCGCCGCCCACTCCAACCTGAACTACCTGCAGTGGGGCATCGTGTGCCCGCACTACGGCCTGTATGCGGTGCCCGAAACCGAGCTGTACATCGGGCAGATCTGGGGCAGCACCCTGCGCTCGCCCGTGCCGTACCTCGGCGGCGCCCAGTCCATGCCGACGCTGAACGGCTGGCTTGAGTACTCCACGGTGGCCGGCCTGCCGGCGCAGGCGGGGAAGCGGCGGTGGTTTCTCGCCGATCCCAAGTCCGACGCCGCCAACAAGCCCTGGACCCACTACCGGCACGGCTACGAGGACGCGGTGGTGTCCTCGCTGTCCTTCCCCGAGGTCGACAGGTTCGAGCTGGTGCCGTGGCCGGAACGCGTCTTCACGGGCGGCGTGCCCCAGGCGTATGGTCAGCAACTGCTCGCCACCTACCGCGTCCTGGAGGCGGTCGGCGGGCAGAGCGCCCGTGAGGACACCCGGCCCGGCGAGCCGCGCATCGCGGCCTTCACCTCGGACAGCGTGATGTGGCAGGGCCAGCCCGATCGCCTCTACGGCCTGGTGCTGCCGCTGCTCACACGCGGCATCCGCGTGCCGCTCCTGACCCTGGAGGGGGCGAGCGCCCCCGGGTACCTGGGCGCCCATCAGATCCTCCTGCTCTCGTACGACCCCCTCAAGCCGCTGGACGCCTCGGCACACCAGGCGCTGGCCGCCTGGGTGCGGGCCGGAGGTAGGCTGCTGCTGGTGCGGGGCTTTACGGACTTCGACCAGGTCGGCGCCTGGTGGAGCCAGGGGGGTGTGGCCACGCCCCAGGAGGACCTGCTGCGTCGGCTTGGGCTCGACGCCCGCAATGCCGGCGACCTGGGATCTGTGGGCAACACGTTCCTCAGCGCCGCACCCGGCCTCGGCGCCCCCCTGCCCCAGGGCCTCACCGCCGTGAGCGGGACAGCCGCGCTGTACTCGGTGCAGGGGGCGCACCCACTGCTGCTGCTCGGCACACTGCCCGTCGCCTGGCGGGCCGAGGTGGGCCGCGGTCAGATCCTCTACGCCTCCGTTCCGAGCTCATACTTTGGCGCCAGCGCGGCCGGAGGCGAGCTGCTGCTCTGGCTGGTCCGACAGCTTGCGGCAGGCGGCGCCCCCATCGACGGACACGCGGTGCTGGCGACGCGCCGCGGACCGTGGGTCAGCGCCCTGGGCATCACGGGTGGGACCGTGGCCGGCCGCTTCGCGGATGTGCAGCAACCCGGGTTCCCGATGGTCCAGGATCCGGAGGTCCGGGCTGGCGGCACTGGCCTGTTCCGCGTCGTGGACGAGGCGATGGAACACCCGCAGCTTCTGTGCACCACCCTCCGTGTGCACCAACTTGAGGAGGGGCCGACGCGCACCATGTTGGTGGGCAGCGGACCCACCAGCGTGCCGGGCCAGACGCGGCTCTATTCCCCCAGGGCCAAGCCGATCGCCGTGCGCTGGGGCGGCCAGCCTCTGGCCTGGCAGTGGGAGGACGCCACCGCCAGTTGCCTGGTGACGCATCCCATGGCGCCCGCGCCCACGGCTCTGGAGGTGGACTGGCACCTCTGAGCGCGACGCGAGGGGTGTGCTGATCGCGGCGGTTGGCGCAATGGCACGCAACGACATGTTTCAACGGGCAACGTGGAGTCCTTCCCGAGAGGGCGCGGGCTGTCACTCCGCACAGCCCGCGGTGTTCCCGCCGGGATCCCCGTTTCGGAGGACAGTGCGCCGGCTACGGCGCCTTGTCCGTAGTGGAAGCCGGCATGAAGAACGATCACAGAGCCGCGGCGGCGGCCTGCTCCGTGTGCGCCCGAGTGAAGGAGACCTCCTCCAAGGAACCTGGACCGAGCCGCTTGCTGGCCCGAAGAATCTCGATGGCGATGATGTGGCCCTCCTTGTCCAGGTCCGCGGTCATGCCAGGCTCCAAGTCGATGTTGTCTTCGGCCTCGGCATCCTTGAGTTCGATATACAGCGCATCTGCTTCAGGGTCGTAGGTGATCCGCATCATCCTGCCCCCTTTGGACCGCGTTTGCGAACAACGACGGTCAAGACGACCACACGGTGCCGCTCCCGTGAGTAAGTGACCCTCAGCCACCAGTTCGTGCGGATCGGGCCCCACGCGTTCCTCGCGTTGCCCTCATCTGCTTCGTCGGCCTCCGGTGCTTGCAGGACCGCTTTCACGTCTTCTTCGGTGATCAGAAACGGACGGCGTCGACGCATCCGGTTGCGTGCATGGTGCGTAAGATGAACGCCAGCGGGCGTCGAAGACCTGGGTGCGCGCGGCTCCGGCATCAGCGGCCGGCCCTGTGCGCTTCGACCTCACGCTCCACATCCTCGGGCGTGATGCCGGCCCCTTGCGCGCGACGCCCGATGAGGGCCCATAACCCGCGGAACTCACGGTCACGTGACGCCGCGGAATCCTGGACCTGGCGTTTGCTGCGCCGTGCGTCGGCCAGCGTATCTTGAGTCGTGGCCACCGGGATCACCCCCCGCACGGCGTTGCACAGCCACGTACACTATAGTGCACGGGAGGGGCCACTGCACGCCAGCGTCTCACGAGGCCCCGACAACGTCAACGTCACAGAGGGCGGGTGTGGGGGAAAGGGCGGCGTGCTCGCGGAGCAGGGCTGCCGTCAGCGAGTCGTCACCGGCGAAGGCGCCGTAAAGGGATGCCAGGGGGCCGCGGGGCAGTTGCCGCAGCACAACGGCACCATCCCGCAATTCCACCGTGAGTCGGTCCCCGCGGCGGAGGTCCGTCTGCGCACGCAGTCGCGCCGGGATGACCACCTGCCCCTTTGCAGAGACGACCGTGGTCCACAACGGCCATCACCCCGCAAGACCTACCTTGGATGCAGCGTAGTAGGTGGCAGAGCGGTAGGTCAATCTATACATCGTGCGACCAGGATTTCGTCACCACGGGCGTTGCGCCGGCACAGGCGCCGGCCCGCCACTTCCGCCCTGCGCCGCATGGCGTCCGACTGGGCTTCCCGGGGCGACGCCCTTGCTCTGGGGCCTGATCGGTGACTGCGAGTGGAGTTCGGACCGCGGACTCATGGTCCGGTCGACAGCGCACCCGCCATATGCCGATCAACGCCGTGAAGGAGTATGCACTCGCCACCCAGCCCGCCGATCGCCGTCCGGGGGGATTCCCGCTGTGGGCGGGCCTGGTCTGGCGGTACCTCGGGCCGTATCCGCGGGCCCGGCCGCAGTACCGCGCAGCCTCTTTCGCCGGTCTCTTGAACGAACTGGCGCGGCAGGGCGTCTCGCTGGCGTTCCTCGCCGTCGTCTTTGGAGCCGGCCGGTGGTGTGCATGGCGTACGCCTTCGCGCAGGCTCGCCCGCTCGGTGCCGGACGCCCTCGCTGGTTCGGTCTGGGGATGCTCGGAGCGTTACGTGGTGCGCGGGGAACTCGACCGAAACTGCTTCGCCCGGTGCCACCGCTCCTGACAGGTGCCGCTGCAGGGCATCCCGCTGGAGCAGATCTCTCCCCTGGCCGTGGGCGTTGCCGTCCTGCTCTGGGCGACTGACGCTGCGGTGGTGGGAGCCACCCCTGGGTGCCCCGTTCGTGCTCAGCGGCGCCAGCATCTACGTCGCGCTGTTTCTGGCGCTGACCTGCCTGGCCTTCTGGGTCGACGGGCGCCCGGGGATCACCCCACTCGGCTTCAACCTCACCGCCTACGCCCAGTATCCCACCACGGTCTGCGGCCGCGCTGCGCCTGGTGTTTCAGACCGACCTGCCCTTCGCCTTCACCGCCTTCCACCTACCACGCGGCCGCCCCTCCTGCGGCCTCGCCAGTACCTGGG